>DASSGQ010000196.1:0-6220 GCA_035693385.1 Mycobacterium sp. | reverse complement strand
GGTGGGATCCGGGCTGGGGCCACAACTGGGATTTCGGTCGCTGCCACGACGACCACTGGTACGACGGCGAGCCTCGTGATCACGGGCACTGGCACGGCTGGTAGGTCGCAGCAGCGGCTCTACCCAGTCTTTCCGACCGGGCCGGTGCGGCGCTAAGGCGTGATGACGATCCGCCGTTCCGCGTCGGTGTCGTTCCATGCGGATTCGACGTCAGCCAGCGGCACGCCGCGGGCATCGATGTGAAAAGTGCCGGAAGTGATTTCGCCGGCCAGGGCGGGCAATTCGGTCAGGATGTCGCGGGTGGGTACCGGTCCCTGACCGCTTCCGACGATCTGCAGGCGTACGGCGCGCAGCGCCGCCGAGGGGATCGGAGCCGAGGCGCCGGCGACGGAGCCGACCTCGATCCAGGTCAGCGGCTTGCCGCCGTCGGAACGGTTGCCGGCAATGCCGGCCATCACGTCGGTCAAAATCTGGCCCCACAGGTAGTCGATGATTACGTCGACGTCACGAGCTGCCTGCGCGAGATCGGTTACCGCAGCGGCATTGTCGAGCTGAAAGGTGGCGTCGGCCCCGAGACTACCCAGGACCGAGAGTCGCCGAGCATCCCGTCCGGCGCCGATCACCTGGCCCGCTCCCAGGCGCTTGGCGACTTGCACCGCCATGCGGCCCGAACTGCCGGTGGCACCGAGGACCAGGACTGTCTGCCCGGGCTCGAACCGGGTCCGCTGCCGAAGGGCGATCCACGACGACATGGCCGGATTCATCGCGGCGGCCACCAGGACGGCATCGGCGGAGTCCGGCAGCACGATGCTGTGGCGTCGGTCGATGACCGTCTGCTCGGCCATCGCCCCTATGGCGCTGTCGGGCAGGACGAAGTAGCGCAGGGTGCCGTCGGGAGTGCGTCCCACACCGTCGATGCCCGGCACAAGGGGTAGCTCACCCGGGCTGGTGTAGTGCGAGCCGTCAGCCTGGGAGCGCACTCGTGGATGCAGGACCCGGGCGATCGCGCGACATCGTGCAGCCGCCATGATGTCAATCCCCCTTCACCGCAACGTCGCTCGCGGGAGCGGTAGTGTCGCCGCTATGGCGCAACGGCGTGCCCGGGTGAGCGATGTGCATCGGATCGCCGCGTCGATGCCGCATGTCAAGCGGTTGGAGGGCCCGAAGGGCAACTCCATCTATCAAGTGGGCGGAAAGTCGTTCGTGTTCTTCCGCACCGCCCAGCCGGACGCGACCGATCCGGACACCGGCGAGCGCTATGCCGACGTGATCATGCTCTGGGTCGAGTCGGAAGGCGACAAGCTGGCGCTCATCCAGGACCCGGATTCGCCGTTCTTCACCACAAACCATTTCGACGGGCATTCGTCGGTGCTGCTGCGGGCGAGCCGGCTGGCAGAGATCACGACGACCGAGCTCGCCGAGTTGATTCAGGACGCGTGGCTGTCGCGAGCGTCGAAGAAGCGCGCCGCGGCGTGGCTCGCCGAGCATCCCTAAAGCGGGCCGGGCTCGTCGGGGCGGTGTGCCACACCGCGTGAAACCAACCCACGGCAAATGTTTAGACGTGAGTTGAACGGGCAACGCTAGCCGCACGAGAAAGTCTTTCTCGAACACAACGGAGGTCACCATGCGTGGCAGCGGAATTATCGGCGCGATCGTTTTGGTATGGCTACTCATCGGAGTCTTCGCCGCCTACCAGCGCGATTACTTCAAGGGTGGGTCAACAAGCTGTGTCACAGCGGGAAACATCGCGCTGACCGTGGTCGCAGGGCCGTTGAATTACGCGGGTGTCAATCCGAAAGTCAAGGATTGCCATGTACCGCAGCCCAGTTCAATGTCCAGTGGCCTAGTAGCCCTCAACTAAAGGAAGTCGTCATGGTCGTTCTAGGCATCGTCTTGCTTATCCTCGGATTTGTCTTCGGCATTCATTTGTTGTGGGTGCTGGGCATTGTCTTACTCGTTATCGGCGCGGTGCTGTGGATTATGGGTTCGGTGGGCCGCCCGGTCGCCGGCCGGCGGTACTGGTATTAAGCATCGAGTTCCGAATGAAAGATCGCGTGACTGCATCGCAGTCATGCGATCTTTCACAGGACACGCAAAGGATCGGCATAGCGTCGGCTCAGGCAGGTGCGGATACTGGAATCTGTGACGCAGTCCCGAGCCTCCGTAGAACGGGTTGTCATGTGCCGTGCCGACGGTAACCCGATCAATGTGCTCGTCGTGGACGACGAGGCTGTCCTGGCCGAAATGGTGTCAATGGCATTGCGGTACGAGGGCTGGAACATCTCGACGGCCGGCGATGGATCGTCGGCCATCGCTTTGGCCCGTGCCCAACGGCCCGACGTGGTCGTTCTCGACGTGATGCTGCCCGACATGAGCGGGCTCGACGTGCTGCACAAACTGCGCGAAGAGAATCCGCAGCTGCCGGTGCTGCTGCTGACCGCGAAGGATTCGGTGGAAGACCGCATCGCCGGGTTGACCGCCGGTGGCGACGACTATGTCACCAAACCGTTCAGCATCGAAGAGGTGGTGCTGCGGCTGCGGGCCCTGCTGCGGCGCACCGGGGTGACGACGGTGGACAGCGGAGCTCAGCTGGTGGTCGGCGACTTGGTGCTCGATGAGGACAGCCACGAGGTGACGCGTGCCGGCGAACCAATCTCGTTGACCTCCACCGAATTCGAGCTGCTGCGGTTCATGATGCGCAACTCCAAGCGGGTGCTGAGTAAGGCGCAGATTCTCGACCGGGTGTGGAGCTACGACTTCGGCGGCCGGTCCAACATCGTCGAACTGTACATTTCCTACCTGCGCAAGAAGATTGACAACGGTCGCGACCCCATGATCCATACGCTGCGTGGCGCGGGCTATGTACTCAAGCCGGCCCGCTAGGAAACGGCGGGTCTGGTCGCTTCGGCTACGGCTGCTGGTGGGGCAGATCGTCGTTCTCGCATTGGTGTGTATCGGGATCACCGCGGTGACCGAACTAGCGCTGAACCACCACCTGGTGAGACAGCTCGACGGACAACTCGCCGGGACCTCCTACCGCTCGGCGCTGATGTACCCCGAGCCGAACCGTCCGGGATGGCGGCACGAGCCGCACTTCTACTACCCGAGGCCTGGCCCGGGTCCACGGTTCCTCGACGCCCCGGGCCAGCCGGCGGGCATGGTGGCAGCGGTGGTCAGCGGCGGCAAAACGGTTGACGCCGGCTATACGACCAGCAGCGGTGCGCGGGCCGCGTTGACCGACAAGGCCCAAGCCCAGTTGGCGTCGATCTCGGACACCCGCAACCCGGTCACCGTGAATCTCGACGGGCTTGGACGCTACCGCGTGGTCGCCGCGCCGAGCCGACGCGGCGGCGACGTGATCGTCACCGGTCTGTCGATGTCCGATGTCGACGCCACGCTGGTGCAGATGCTGGTCATTTTCGCGATCGTCACCGTGGTCGCCCTGGCTGCCGCGACGATCGCCGGCGTTGTGATCGTCAGGCGTGCGCTGGCGCCGCTGCGCCGCGTCGCGCAAACCGCGAGCATGGTCGCGGACCTGCCGTTGGCCCGCGGCGAGGTCGAGATGCCGGTGCGGGTGGCCGAGTCCGACGCGAACCCGTCCACCGAAGTGGGTCAACTCGGTTCGGCGCTCAACCGAATGCTCGACCACATCGTGGACGCACTGTCCGCACGGCAGGCCAGTGAGACCCGGGTACGCCAGTTTGTCGCCGACGCCAGCCACGAACTGCGTACGCCGCTCGCCGCGATCCGCGGCTACACCGAGCTCACCCAACGGATGGGCGACGACCGCGAGGCGGTGGCGCACGCGATGAGCCGGGTGGCATCCGAGACCGAGCGGATAACCCGGCTCGTCGAGGACCTGCTGCTGTTGGCGCGCCTGGACTCCGGCCGCCCGCTGGAAAGCGAACCCGTCGATTTGTCCCGGTTGGCGGTCGATGCGGTCAGTGACGCACACGTTGCCGGGCCGGAGCAGCAGTGGGAGCTCGACCTACCCGAAGAACCCGTGATCGTCACCGGCGATGCGGCGCGGCTGCACCAAGTGCTGACCAACCTGCTTGCCAACGCGCGAGTCCACACCGGCGCCGGCACCGTCGTGACGACGCGACTCAGCGCCGAACCGTCGCACACGGTGCTGCGGGTCATCGACAACGGTCCCGGCATCCCGGCAGCGCTTCAATCCGAGGTTTTCGAGCGGTTCGCCCGCGGCGATTCGTCGCGCTCCCGCAAAGGCGGTAGTACCGGGCTGGGACTAGCGATCGTCTCCGCGGTCGTCAAGGCGCACCACGGGACGATCACGGTGAACAGCTCTCCCGGTCATACCGAGTTCACGGTGCGGTTGCCACTCAACGGGTGGCAACCGCCCGCATCAGCACCTAGCTCGAACAGGTGACGTCGATTTCGAACGGCTTGTTCACCGGCTGCGTCGGGTTGGCCATGTCCACGCCCGTCGCGGTGCCGGTGATCTTGTAGCTGCTGCCGTCTTTGGTCGCCGAAGCGTTGCCCTGCCCGGTCCCCTGCGTGTACCCGAGTGTCACGCCGTTGACGTTGCCGAGCCCAACCGACTTCACCTGCGGAGGGTTGGCATCGGTGAGCACTGCGGCGATGCCAGTCGCGGCCCCACCGATCGCGATGTTCACGGTGCCGCCCGCCGTCGTGCACACGACCGAGCCGGCTACGTTCTGGTCCTTGCCGTCGATGCTGACCTTCGGCCCTCCGCCGGCGCTCGCCGAGGCACTGGCGCCCGAGGAACTAGTACCACCGCCGCCCGTACTCGACTTGTTGCTCGAACACCCGGAAATGCCTGCAGCCAGAATCGCCGCTCCGGCCACCGCGACAGTCAGTCCACGCTTCACCTGTTCTCCTTTACCCGATCGTTGCGGTCCTCGGCATTGAGAGCCGTCAAGGCAGTATGCTGGTTTGCCGGGTCGCAAAGAAGAGGTTGGGCGAAATTGTTTCGCTTCGGTTAACCCGGCGGACCTCAACGCGTCCCTTCCGGCGAGCGGCGCACTAGTGGCAATGTGTTGCCGTGGCTCACAAACCTCCTACCGCCGTCATCGAGTCGGCCCATCGCGGACATGCCCTGCCGCTTGATGACACAACAGACTTCGACAACGCAGACCGTGGGTTCATCGCGGCGCTGTCCCCATGCGTCATCAAGGCGGCCGACGGCCGCGTGGTGTGGGACAACGACGCCTACTCATTCCTCGGCGGCCCGGCACCGACGTCGGTGCACCCGAGCCTGTGGCGGCAATCCACCCTGGCCGCCAAACAAGGTCTCTACGAAGTGGTGCCGGGGATCTATCAGGTTCGCGGGCTTGACATCTCCAACATCACCTTCGTCGAGGGCGACACCGGCGTCATCGTCATCGATCCCTTGGTTTCCACCGAGGTAGCCGCCGCGGCCCTGGCCCTGTATCGCGCCCACCGCGGCGGTCACCGTTCCGTGGTCGCGGTGATCTATACCCACAGTCATGCCGATCACTTCGGCGGCGTACTGGGCGTGACTTCGCAGGCGGACGTCGACGCCGGTGCGGTCGCGGTGCTGGCACCGGAAGGCTTTGTCGAGCATGCCGTCCAAGAGAACGTCTACGCCGGTCCGGCCATGACACGTAGGGCGACCTACATGTACGGCACCCTGCTGGCACGCGGTCCGCTGGATCAGGTGGGCTGCGGGCTTGGCCAAGCTACCTCCACCGGCGAGGTAGCCGTGATCGTCCCGACCATCGACATCCGGGTGACCGGTGAGAAGCACACCCTCGACGGCGTGGAGATCGAGTTCCAGATGGCGCCCGGCACCGAGGCGCCCGCCGAAATGCATTTCTATTTCCCACGCTTTCGCGCGTTGTGCATGGCCGAGAACGCCACCCATAACCTGCACAACCTGCTCACCCTGCGTGGCGCGCTGGTGCGCGACCCGCATGCCTGGTCGGGTTATCTCACCGAGGCCATCGACAGCTTCTCCGACCGGGCCGACGTGGTGTTCGCATCGCACCATTGGCCGACGTGGGGACGGGACAAGATCGTCGAATTCCTTTCGCTGCAACGGGATATGTACGCATACCTGCACGACCAGACGCTGCGGCTGCTCAACCGGGGCTACACGGGTGTTGAGATCGCCGAAATGTTCCAGCTGCCGCCGGCACTGGAGCGGGCCTGGCATACCCGCGGCTACTACGGATCGGTCAGCCACAACGTCAAGGCCGTCTATCAGCGCTACATG
>DASSGQ010000195.1:0-21109 GCA_035693385.1 Mycobacterium sp. | reverse complement strand
ATCCCGCGCGCGGTACGGCTAAGCGGCCACGCGCGCGGAGACCACACTGCGTAGCTGGCGAATATGCAGCCACTCGACCGCAGGCATCGCCGCGGTGATGGCACCGGCCAGCCCATAGACAACCCAGGACGCGCCCTCGTGACCGACGGCCATCAGATAGGTTGCCGTCGCTACCGCGATCAGGGCGGCGCCCATCGTGCCCGTCAGAACGACCGTGCCGCGCAACCAGACCCGATCCACGTCCACGCCCGACCACTCGCCCGCCGGCTCCTCCGCCCGCACCACCCGCTGCTGACGCGCCCGCTCCGCCGCAGTGCGGGGCGCGGGCGACATGAGGCGAACCAGCGGCCTGGTCGAACCCAACACCGACCGCGCAGCCGGGTCGGCGGGGGCCATGCGACGAGCCCGCAACAGCACCGGGATCGCTCCGGCGATGATCAACGCGGAAACAATGATGACGGCGTACAACCACGTGGTGTGCGAGTTGCCTGCCATCTTGTGAAAGCCGCGACCCAGATCCACCAGTGCGACGGCGGCGGCCACGCTCACGCCCAACAACACCAGCCAAATGGCGGCGCACGTCCCAACCAATATGCGGTCGACCACGTCCGGCGGAACGGTTTCCGATCCACGCCGATAGGCAGAATATTTGCTGACCATCAGCAGCTCGTCTGCGGTAAGTCGTTGGTGTTGGAGGACAGCACGGTTCCGTCGCTCGTCGTGATCGAGCAATTGAGTCTGCTGACGCGGAAGAGGCTGGACGCCTCCACCGAGCCGACGTCTGATTGCGAGATCGGGGTGACGGTCATCGACCACGGGATGTAGACGTTGTGCTGGGTGCGGCGGCGACCAGAGGCGTCGACGTAGGTCACCGAGATGATGTCGCCCGGGGCTTTGGTGCCCGTCACCGAGTACGTGACCTGGCGCGGACCGGCAGGGGCCGTGGTCGATGGCGGCGGGGCGGCGGCCGGCGTCGACGTCGCCGGAGGTGGCGCCGGGGCCGCCGGCGGGGGCGGCGGGGGTGGAGGAGGAGGTGTCACCGTAACTGTCTGGGTCTCCGTAGCAGTGGGGGTCTCGGTACTGGGCGGGGGCGGCGGGGGTGGTGGGGGTGGCGGGGGCTTAGTCGTCGTTATTTCGTCTTGCATTGGCGGCTGCGACGGGGTGGTGGTGGTCCCGGGGTTGGCAAGCTTGCTGGTGTCGGTGCGCGCCACGAGCAGCGACACCGAAACCACGAGCGCGATCGCGGCCAGGATGGCGGCGACGCCGACCACCCACGGCCACCGGGGGGCACCCTCTTCGTCATCGGACTCGGATGACTCCTCATAGCCGTCGTATTCATAGAGCCTGAGATCCCCTGGCAAATAGGAACCGCTGATGAAATGCTCGGACTCCGGAGCCGAGTAAGCCCGTGAGTACGCATCCGTCTGGCCCGTCCGGTCTGGCGCTGCTATTGCGGCGCTGTCGTCGAGGTGTGCTAGGTCGTCGTGAGAATCGAGTTCCGAGGGTGCCAATTCGTCGCGGGAGCCGTCGGACTCCGGTTCATGGCCGCCCTCGCCGGCGGAATCGGGTTCTTCAGGTTCCCATCCCGGAGGATTCGGCCCGCTCATGTCTGCCTGCCCTGTCCAACTGCATCACCAGCGCGCGGGGCTCCGCGTCCACCTCGTTGCGCGCGCGCTCGCGAGATTCTCATTCTGCCTGGGCAAACCCTACCGAACGGACTAGGGCATAGAAGTCTTGGCAAACGCGCCAATGATCAACTGATGCCCTGATTGTGACCTTTGAGGCGCAAATCAGTGCTTCTCGGGACCGATGTAGTACTCGAAGACCAATCCGGCCACCGAGGCAAGAATTAACGCGACCCCCGCAACGATCAACCACGGCAGCCACAACGCAATAGCGGTCGCCGCCACCGAGCCCGACAACGCGACCAGAATCGGCCACCAGCTGTGCGGGCTGAAGAACCCCAATTCCCCTGCGCCGTCGCTGATCTCAGCGCCCTCGTAGTCCTCGGGCCGAGTATCCAGCCGGCGCGCCACGAACCGGAAGAAGGTGGCCACGATCAACGCCAGGCCACCGGTCAACGTCAACGCGGTGGTGCCCGCCCACTCCTCGCCGCCGGTGGCGAACAGTGCCGTCAGCACCCCGTAGAGCACCGCCGCCAAAATAAAGAAAACGGCGCAGAATTCGAAAAGCCTCGCTTCAATATGCATCGAATGTCCTCACCTACTGGCTTGTGGTCAATTCACCGCGGCGGGTCTCGAACGGGTGAGTGGTCACCGCTATCGGCGACTGGGCGATCGCCTGCAACGCCTCGGCATTCGTCTTACCGGCGATCCGCTGTTGCAAATAGGCCTTGAAGTCATTGGGCGGCACCACCCGAACCTCGAAGTTCATCATCGAGTGATAGGTGCCGCAAAACTCGGCACAGTGACCGACAAACGCCCCGGCCTTAGTGATCTCCTCGACCTGGAACACGTTGACGGAGTTGTTGGCCACCGGGTTGGGCATCACGTCGCGTTTGAACAGGAATTCCGGCACCCAAAAATTATGAATGACGTCAGCGGACGCCATTTGGAATTCGATGCGCTTGCCGGTCGGCAGCACCAGCACCGGAATCTCGGAACTGGTTCCCAGGGTCTCGACCTTGTCGAAGTTCAGATAAGTCCGGTCCTGGCTATTGAATCCGCGTACCGGCCCGACCAGCTCCTCGCCGTGGGCGTCCTTGCCTTCCGGCTTGGATACCATCGCGTTTTTGCGCGCGGGATCGGCGCCGTCGTAAGTGAGCGTCCCGTCCTTGAAATTGATGCGCTGATAACCGAATTTCCAGTTCCATTGGAAGGACGTGATGTCGATAACGACCTCGGGATCCTTGGCCAGATGCAGCATCTTTTCCTGGACCACCACGGTGAAGTAGAACAGCACCGAGATGATGAGGAACGGCGTCACAGTGAGCACGAGCTCCAGGGGCATGTTGTAGCCGAACTGTCGCGGCAATTCGGTGTCAGTCGCCTTCTTCCGGTGGAATATGGCGGACCAGAACATGAGGCCCCACACCAGCACCCCGACGACCAGGGAAGCGATCACTGCCCCGACCCACAGCTCGCGGTTGAGGTGAGCCTCGTGGGTGATGCCCTCCGGCCAGCCCAAACCCAGCGCTTCCGACCAGCTACATCCGCTTAGGGTCAGCGCCAGCAGGCCGAATGTCGCGACCAGCGCCAGCGTCCGCAGGCGACGGGGCAAACGGCGGTTAGCACTGCCAGAACGGCGCTGAAACCTGCCATGCGACAAACGTTGCGAACGGACCTGCTCGCGAGGTGTCACGTTGGCGCCTCCTGCTCGGATATCGAATACTACGCAGCGTAGACCACGCGGCCCACCCCGGCGACGAAACCCCGGCCGGTCAGTCGGCACGCGCACCACGACCCGCCGGACGTGCAGGTCCGCACGCGTCACCCGAGTGCGGCATACTGGGGCGCCGTGTGTGGTCTGCTCGCGTTCGTCGCGGCCCCGGCCGGTGCCGGCAGCCGTGGCATCGACGCCGCGGCTGCCGACGGCACCATTTCCCACGCGTTGCGCCTGATGCGCCACCGCGGTCCCGACGAGCCCGGCGGATTGGCTGCCCCCGACGCCGATGGGGCCGTCGTGTTCGGGTTCAACCGGTTGTCCTTCATCGACATCGCGCATTCGCATCAGCCGCTGCGGTGGGGGCCGCCGGAGGCGCCCGGCCGCTACGTGCTGGTGTTCAACGGCGAGATCTACAACTACCTCGAGCTGCGCGACGAGCTGGCCACCCGGCACGGCGCCGTTTTCGCCACCGACGGTGATGGTGAGGCCATCGTCGCCGGCTACCACTACTGGGGCACCGACGTGTTGACGCGACTGCGCGGCATGTTCGCGTTCGCGCTGTGGGACACCGAGACCCGTGAATTGTTCTGTGCCCGGGACCCGTTCGGCATCAAACCGCTGTTCATGGCCACCGGCACCGGCGGCACCGCGCTGGCCAGCGAGAAGAAATGCCTGATGGATCTGGCCGAGTTGGTCGGGTTCGACACCGGCATCGATGACAGGGCGGTGCAGCACTACACCGTCCTGCAGTACGTGCCGGAGCCCGAAACGCTGCACCGCGGGGTACGCCGACTCGAGTCGGGCTGCTACGCGCGGATCCGCCCAGGCCAGCAGCCGGAAGTCACCCGCTACTTCGTGCCGCGCTTCAACGCCATACCGTTCAACCGCGACACCGAACAGGCCCGCTACGACGAGATCACCGCGGTGTTGGAGGACTCCGTGGCCAAGCACATGCGCGCCGACGTCACCGTCGGGGCGTTTCTGTCCGGAGGCATCGACTCCACCGCGATCGCGGCGCTGGCCATCCGGCACAACCCCCGGCTGATCACGTTCACGACGGGTTTCGAGCGGGAGGGCTTTTCCGAGATCGACGTCGCGGTGGCGTCGGCCGAGGCCATCGGCGCCCGGCATATCGCCAAGGTCGTCAGCCCCGATGAGTTCGTCGCCGCCCTGCCCGAGATCGTCTGGTACCTCGATGAGCCGGTTGCCGACCCCGCGCTGGTGCCGCTGTTCTTCGTCGCCCGGGAGGCCCGCAAGCACGTCAAGGTGGTGCTGTCCGGTGAGGGCGCCGACGAGCTGTTCGGCGGCTACACGATCTACCGCGAGCCGCTGTCGTTGAAGCCGTTCGACTATCTGCCCAGTCCGCTGCGGCGTTCCATGGGCAAGGTGTCCAAGCCGTTGCCGGACGGCATGCGCGGCAAGAGCCTGCTGCACCGTGGATCGTTGACGCTCGAGGAGCGCTACTACGGCAACGCCCGCAGCTTCTCGGACGTGCAGCTGCGCGACGTGCTGCCCGGGTTCCGCGACGACTGGACCCACACCGATGTGACCGCCTCGGTGTACGCCGAGTCGGCCGGCTGGGACCCCGTCGCCCGCATGCAGCACGTCGACCTGTTCACCTGGTTGCGCGGCGACATCTTGGTCAAGGCCGACAAGATGACGATGGCGAACTCGCTCGAGCTTCGGGTGCCGTTCCTGGATCCCGAAGTGTTCGCGGTCGCCTCCCGGCTGCCGGTAGAGGCGAAGATCACCCGCACCACCACCAAGTACGCGCTACGGCGCGCGCTGGAACCGATCGTTCCGGCACACGTGTTGCACCGGCCCAAGCTCGGATTCCCGGTGCCGATCCGGCACTGGCTACGCGCGGGCCCGCTGCTGGAGTGGGCCTACGCGTTGGTGGATTCGTCGCAGGCTGATCACCTGATCGACCTGGCCGCCGTGCGCAGGATGCTCGACGAGCACCGAAGCGGCATCAGCGATCACAGCCGCCGCCTCTGGACGCTGCTCATCTTCATGCTCTGGCACGCGATCTTCGTCGAGCACAGTGTGGTGCCGCAGATCAGCGAGCCCGTATACCCGGTGCAGCTCTAGCGCCGGGCCGCACCCCGCCCTCCTCGACCACTTCGAGCGTGAAGCCTGGGCGCCGAGCGTGAAGCGTGGCAGCGAATTTCGCCGAAATCCCGCCGTGGCTACACCCTCGACGCCCTGAGCTCACGCTCGACGGCTTCAGGCCAGCACGCCGGCGATCTCGGCGGCGGCGTCCTCGCCGTAAGCGCCGGCCAACCGATTGACCGCGACCTCGTGGTTCCAGTCCCACTCCTGGGTTCCCGTGGATTCCAGCACCAGCACGGCGACCAGCGAGCCCAGTTGCGCCGAACGCTCGAGGCTGAGACCACCGCTGCGGCCGGTCAGGAAACCCGCCCGGAACGCGTCGCCGACGCCGGTGGGGTCGGTCTGGCTGGTCTCGGGCACCACGCCGACGTGGACGGTGGTGCCGTCGCGCTCCACGATGTCGACGCCCTTGGCGCCCAGCGTCGTCACCCGCAGGTCGACCTTCTCCATCACGTCGGACTCCGACCAGCCGGTCTTGGAGAGCAACAGTTCCCATTCGTAGTCGTTGGTGAACAAGTACGCGGCGCCGTCGATCAGCTTGCTGATCTCATCACCGGACAACCGGGGCAGCTGCTGGGACGGGTCAGCCGCGAAGGCCAGACCCAGCTCGCGGCACTCCTCGGTGTGCACCACCATCGCCTCCGGGTCGTTGGCACCGATGATGACCAGGTCCAGCGCGCCAACGGACGAGGCGACGTCGGCGAGCTTGATGTTGCGGGCCTCGGACATGGCGCCCGGGTAGAACGACGCGATCTGGGCCATGTCGAGGTCGGTGGTGCAGACGAAACGGGCGGTGTGCGCGCTCTCGGAGATCAGCACGTGATCGCAATTGACACCGTGGCTTTGCAGCCATCCGCGGTAGTCGCCGAAGTCGTCGCCGGCGGCCCCGACGAGCGCGACGTCGCCACCCAGCACCCCGATGGCATACGCGATGTTTCCCGCCACTCCCCCGCGGTGAATGACCAGGTCGTCGACCAGGAAGCTCAGCGAAACCTTCTGCAGATGGTCGGCCAGCAGGTGCTCGGAGAATCGGCCGGGGAACCGCATCAGATTGTCCGTCGCAATCGAACCTGTTACCGCGATCGTCACGAAATCTCCATCCTTCGTTAGTAAGGTTATCTAGCTTACTCAAGCCCATCCAGCGTCGTCGCGTCACGGTCGTCGCAAAGTCGTGCGCTAGCCTGCCTAGAAACGACTCAAGCAACTCGCTCAAGTCGCCGGGACCCCCAGACGCGGCCACCCCGCCCATGGTCCCGTCTACCACCGTAGGAGAGCCACGATGGCCGGTCCGCACCCGCCGAACCACACTGTCGGCACCGACGGACCAACGCCCCACACCGAGGCCCAGCCGCTTGAGTTCCCCGATGAACCCACCGCCGGCGCCTTCCGCCCCCCGCCACCCAGCGACGCGGGACTGTCGCCGGCCAATTATGCCGGGCAGCCGCCCATGATCTACCCGCGGCGACGTTCCAAGCGGCGCCTGATCATCGGGATGCTGGTCACCGTCGCGCTGGTGGCCGCGATGACGGTCGCGATCGTGTACGGGGTGCGCACCAACGGGGCCAATACCGGCTCCTCGTTCTCCGAGGGAGCGGCCAAAAGCGCGATCCAGGGTTATCTGGACGCGCTGGAGCGCCGCGACGTCGACGCCATCGTCCGAAACGCGTTATGCGGCATGTATGACGGCGTGCGTGACAAACGCGCCGATCAGGCGCTCGCCAAAATGAGCAGCGACGCTTTCCGTAAGCAGTTCTCCGAGGTCGAGCTGACCGCGGTCGACAAGATCGTGTACCTATCCCAGTATCAAGCCCAGGCGCTGTTCACCATGCGGGTAACGCCCGCGATCGGCGGCCCTGCGCGTGGGGATGTGCAGGGGATCGCACAGCTGCTTTTCCAGCGGGGCCAGATCATGGTGTGCTCGTACGTGCTCCGCACCGCAAGCTCGTACTAGCGGCTGCGGGCGGGCAACCGACGCAGCCCGGCTAGCCCGGCTAGCCGGTCAGTTGAACGAGTCCCCGCAGGCGCACGAACCGGTGGCGTTCGGGTTGTCGATGGTGAAGCCCTGCTTCTCGATGGTGTCGACGAAGTCGATCGACGCGCCCTCGATGTAGGGCGCGCTCATCCGGTCCACCGTCAGCGTTACCCCGCCGAAGTCGGCCGTCAGATCGCCATCCAGCGTCCGGTCGTCGAAAAAGAGGTTGTAGCGCAGCCCAGCGCACCCGCCCGGCTGGACCGCGATACGCAGCGCAAGATCGTCGCGACCCTCCTGGTCAAGCAGGGACTTCGCCTTGGCAGCGGCGGCTTCGGTCAGGATCGCGCCGTGGGTCTTGGCGGTTGACTCGTTTTGCACCGTCATTGCTTCTCCTACATGCCTGATTGTTGGATGGGCCCCGCACGCCGAACCGCTCGGTTAAACCCACTGCATCAACGGTACCTTGCAGGACCGCTATTCCCGAGTCGCGCGGCCACCTGTGACGCCAATCCCATTAGCTGGTTTGCCGCATCGGCCTGCGCCAAGCGCACCGAACCGGCGTAATCGGCGATGGACAAGGCGGACATGATGCCCGACGAGCGCACCGCCGAGTTGTCCAGGCCGACCTGGCCGGCCAACACGATCACCGGAATTCCCAGCGGACGGGCCGCATCCGCGAGAAACCCCACCACCTTGCCGTGCAGGGACTGCTCGTCGAGCCGGCCTTCGCCGGTGACGATCATCTCCGCCGTCTCAAGGTCGTCGTCCAAGTGGGTGTGCGCGGCGATAATGGCCGCGCCGGACTCGCACCGGCCGCCGAGCGCAAGCAGCCCGGCGCCGATGCCACCGGCGGCGGCCGCACCCGGCTCCGAGCTGACGTCCCGTCCGGCCACCGCTTCCAGCTCGATCGCCCACGCCTCGAGACGGGCTTCCAGCGCCGCGACCGCGGCCGTGTCCGCGCCCTTCTGCGGCCCGAACACCCTGGCCGCGCCCCAGGGGCCCACCATGGGGTATTCGGTGTCCGAGGCGGCGATCACCTGCACCTCGGCCAGCCGTAGCCGGGCGGCTTGCAGTCCGCCGAGCTCGGCGATCATTCCCTGCCCGCCGTCGGTGCACGCGCTGCCACCCAGCCCCACCACGATCCGCACCGACCCGGCCCGCAGCGCCTCGATGATGAGCTGCCCCACTCCCCTGCTGTGTGCCGCCAGCGCGGTTTCCGGAGTGGGCGGACCGTCGAGCAGCGCCAGCCCGCAGGCCTGCGCGCATTCCAGGTACGCGGTCGCCGAGGCGGGGTCGAACACCCACTCGGCCTCGACCGAGGTGTCCATCGGCCCGCACACCCGCATCCGGCGCCTCTGTCCCAGCCGGTTCGAGAGCACCTCGACGAAACCGGGGCCGCCGTCGGACTGCGGGGCGACAAGGAACCGATCGCCCGGGCGTGACCGGGTCCAGCCGGTCGCGATGGCTGCGGCGGCCTCCACGGCCGACAGGCTGTCGCCATAACAATCCGGGGCGACCAAAACCTGCATGGCCGGCAACCGGAGACGACCGGGCGCGAGGCCAGCGGCAGCATCATCCGAGGCCATCGTGCCGTCGTTCATCAAAGGTAGCCATCCATCACAGTCAAGCGTAGGTGTAAGGGACACGCTGGCACACGACTAATAACAACGCATTCCGGGGGCATTACGGTGCGGAGCGACCGCGAAGTAACCTGGCCACTGTGAAGCTGATCGGCCGTAAGAAAGGCCATGGAGACGACGCTGAGGGCAGCGCGGAGGGCCGGGTGACGCCGACCGTGGTCGATGCCGCCAGTTCCCTGGACGCCGGCTCTCGTGGCTCGGGCAGGACCGGCCCCAAGGGTCGGCCGACGCGCAAGCGCAGCCAGGCCACGCGCAACCCGAAAAAGGGTCCGGTCGCACCGGCACCCATGACCTCATCCGAGGCGCGGGCCCGGCGCAAGTCGCTCGCCGGCGCGAAACTCAGCCGCGAGGAGCGCAAAGCCGAAAAGACTGTGAGCCGGGCCCGGATGAGCGAGCGCCGGGACCGCATGATGGCCGGCGAGGAGGCATACCTGCTGCCGCGGGATCAGGGGCCGGTGCGGCGTTACGTGCGCGACGTGGTGGACGCCCGGCGCAACGTCCTCGGCCTGTTCATGCCGGCGACGGTAGTCCTGTTGTTCATCATGTTCGCCGTCCCCCAGCTGCAGCTCTATGTCTCGCCGGCGATGCTTGTGCTGATGGCCGTGATGTCCGTCGACGGGCTGATCCTCGGCCGCAAGGTGAACAGGCGGGTCGATGCGAAGTTCCCGAAGAACACCGAAAGCCGTTGGAAGCTGGGCCTGTACGCCGCGTCCCGGGCTTCCCAAATGCGCCGGTTGAGGGCACCTCGGCCTCAGGTCGAGCGCGGCAGCAGTGTCGATTAGCCATCGTCGCAAGGCAGCCTGAATCCGGTGCGCACCTTGGTGCTCGGCGGGATCAGGTCGGGCAAGTCCCGGTGGGCGGAGGAGGCCGTCGCCAAGTCGCTGCCACCCGGCCAGCCGGTCCGTTACCTGGCTTCCGGGGTGACCGCTCAGGCGGATGCGGCGTGGGAGGACCGGGTCGCGCAGCACCGCAGCCGCCGGCCCGCGCATTGGTCAACGGTCGAAACCGACGACATCACAACCCAATTGCGGCAGTCGCCGGACACCCCGACACTTGTCGACGACCTCGGTGGCTGGCTGACCGGCACACTGGACCGCAACGACGCCTGGGAGAAGGGATCGGTGGCCGCTCCCGTTGACGAAATGATCAGCGCGGTCGGCGCGTTCGGTTCTACCCTGGTGCTCGTCAGTCCCGAAGTCGGGTTGACCGTTATACCCGCCACCGCCTCCGGGCGCCGGTTCGCCGACGAACTGGGTTCGCTCAACCAGCGCGTCGCCGAGTTGTGCGATCGGGTGGTGCTGGTGGTGGCCGGGCAGGCGCTGTCGCTCAAGCAGCCGGGGGCCTGATGGAATTCGCGCCGGTGGCGCTGCCCGATGCGGCCGCCGCCTCAGCCGCCCGCGCTCGTCAGGACACCCTGACCAAGCCGCGGGGCGCCCTGGGCCGGCTCGAGGACCTGTCGGTCTGGGTCGCGTCCTGCCAAGGGCACTGTCCGCCAACCCAATTCGAGCGCCCCCGGGTGGTGGTCTTCGCCGGTGACCATGGTGTCGCACGGTCCGGGGTGTCGGCCTTCCCGCCGGAGGTGACCGCCCAGATGGTCGCCAACATCGACGCCGGCGGCGCGGCGATCAACGTGTTGGCCGATGTCGCCGGCGCCACGGTGCGGGTAGCGGACCTGGCGGTCGACGCCGACGCGGCCTCGGAGCGGATCGGCGCCCACAAGGTGCGGCGCGGCAGCGGCGACATCACCGTGCAGGACGCGTTGACCGACGCGGAGACCGTTGAAGCGATCGCCGCGGGGCGCGCCATCGCCGACGAGGAGGTCGACGCCGGAGCCGACCTGCTGATCGCCGGTGACATGGGGATCGGAAACACCACCCCGGCGGCGGTTTTGGTGGCGGCGCTGACGAACACCGAGCCGGTCGCGGTGGTGGGCTTCGGGACCGGCATCGACGACGCGGCATGGGCACGCAAGACGGCCGCGGTGCGCGATGCGCTGTTTCGGTCGCGGCGGGTGTTGCCCGACGCGGTCGGGCTGCTGCGCTGTTGCGGCGGCGCGGATCTGGCCGCGATGGCAGGCTTTTGCGCACAGGCCGCGGTGCGGCGCACCCCGCTGCTTCTCGACGGCATGGCGGTGACGGCCGCCGCGTTGGTCGCGGAGCGTCTGGCGCCCGGGGCCCGGCGGTGGTGGCAAGCCGGCCACCGGTCCACCGAGCCGGGCCACGGCCTGGCCTTGGCGGCTCTCGAGCTGGAACCGATCCTGGACCTGCGCATGCGGCTGGGCGAGGGCACCGGCGCCGCGGTGGCGCTGCCGGTGCTGCGCGCCGCGGTGGCCGCGCTCTTGTCGATGGCGACCTTCCGGGAGGCCGGTGTAGTCGGTCCGTCCAGCTCGACGCCGTCGTGATTCGTTCTTTGGCAACGGCTTTCGCGTTCGCGACGGTGATGCCCATCCCACGCACCGGAAACGCTCCGATGGGCCGGGGAGCCATGACCGCGCTGCCTGTGGTCGGCGCCGCGCTGGGAGCGTTGGCCGCGGCCGTCGCGTGGTGCGGCGGCTGGGTTTTCGGGCCGTCCAGCACGCTGCCCGGACTGCTCGCCGTGGTGGCATTGCTGCTGGCGACCCGGGGCCTGCACATCGACGGTGTCGCCGATACGGCCGACGGGCTGGGCTGCTACGGGCCACCACAACGCGCGCTGGCGGTGATGCGCGACGGGTCGACCGGGCCGTTCGGCGTGGCCGCCGTCGTGGTGGTGATCCTGTTGCAGGGGTTGGCCTTTTCGGCTTTGCGACCCGCGGGAATCGCTGTCGCGGTCTTCGCCGGCCGGGTCACGGCGGTGCTGGCCTGTCGCCGGTCGGTGCCGGCCGCCGACGGCAGCGCGTTGGGCGCCCGCGTCGCCGGCAGCCAGCCCGCGCCGGTGGCCGCGGCCTGGATCGCCGTGCTGCTCGCCGTTTCGCTGCTGGCGGGGTCGCGACCGTGGCAGGGGCCGACGGCGGTGCTGGTGGCGGTGTGCTGCGGCGCCGCCCTGGTGTGCCACTGCGTGCGCAGGTTCGGGGGTATCAGCGGTGACGTGCTGGGCGCCGCGATCGAACTGACCACGACGGTGAGCGCGGTCGCGCTCGCGGGATTGATCCGCTTCTAGGGTGCTTTAAGGCCGAGCGTGCGGCGGGCCGCACGTTCGCGCCCCAATGTGCGGCTGGCCGCACACTCGGCCGGGCATTAGCCCAGCCGGGCCATCCAGCCGTGAGTATCGGCGAAGGTGCCCCGTTGAATCCCGGTCAGCGTGTCGCGCAACGCCATCGTCACCTCACCCGGTTGGCCGTCGGCGATGGTGAACTCGGTGTCGCCGTACTTCACCCGCGAAACGGGGGTGATGACGGCGGCGGTGCCGCAGGCGAATACCTCGGTGATCTCCCCGGCGGCGGCCTTCTTCTGCCACTCGTCGATGTCGATCTTGCGTTCCTCGACGGAAAATCCCGCGTCAAGAGCCAACTGCAGCAACGAATCCCGCGTGATGCCCGGCAGCAGTGAGCCGGACAGCTCCGGGGTGACCAGTCGCGCGGTCCCGCCGCTGCCGAGCACGAAGAAGAGGTTCATCCCGCCCATCTCTTCGACGAAGCGGCGTTCGACGGCGTCCAGCCAAACCACTTGTTCGCAACCGTTTTCGGCGGCTTCGGCCTGAGCCAGCAGCGAGGCGGCATAGTTGCCACCGAATTTGGCCGCACCGGTGCCTCCCGGGCTGGCCCGCACATACTCCGTCGACACCCAGACGGTGACGGGGCTGATGCCGCCCTTGAAATACGCGCCCGCCGGCGAGGCGATCAGCATGTACCGATACCGCTTGGACGGTCGCACGCCGAGTCCCGGCTCGGTGGCAAAGATGAACGGCCGCAAGTACAACGCCTCTTCGCCACCGGCTCGCGGCACCCAGGCGCTGTCCACAGCGACGAGCTGACGCAGGGATTCGATGAAAAGCCCTTCAGGCAGTTCGGGAATCGCGAGCCGACGGGCCGACGATCGCAGCCTGGCGGCGTTGGCGTCGGGGCGAAACGACACGATCGACCCGTCCACCCAGCGATATGCCTTGAGCCCTTCGAAGACTTCCTGCGCGTAGTGCAGCACTATCGCTGACGGATCCAGCTCGATCGGGCCGTACGGGAGGACGCGCGCATTGTGCCAACCCTGGCCTTCTGCGTAGTCGATCGACGCCATGTGGTCGGTGAAGTATTTGCCGAATCCCGGCTCGGCCAGAATTGATTCACGTTCGGCGTCGCTAGCGGGGTGAGCCGCGCGCGCAACCGTGAACCCGAGTGAGCCGCTGGTCATGGGGCCGATTGTATATCCGCTTGCCATCGGGTTTTTGCCACGTGAACCGCTGGCGGCTAACGCGTTTTGACGTCGACGAAGGGTGGGCGCACTACCTCGCAGTCGACGGGACGGCCCCGGACGTCGACGGTGATTTGCTGGCCGTCGTCGACTCCCGCGTCGGTGTCGATCAACGCCAGCCCGATGCCCACCTGCAGTGTCGGCGAAAACGTTCCCGAGGTGGTCACCCCGACAGGGGTGTCCCCGGCCAGCACCGTCAGCCCCGGCCGCAGCACACCCCGGCCGATCATCCGCAGCCCGCGCAACAACCGTCGTGGTCCCGCCGCCTTCTCGGCCAGCAGCGCGTCGCGGCCGTAGAACGCGTCCTTCTTCCAGCCGACCGCCCAGCCGCAGCGGGCCTGCAACGGCGAGATGTCGAGCGAAAGCTCGTGCCCGTGCAGCGGATAGCCCATCTCGGTGCGCAGGGTGTCGCGGGCACCCAGGCCGGCGGGCTCGCCGCCGGCGTCGGAGACAGCCGCCGCCAGCGCGTCGAAGACCACACCCGCGGAGTCCCAGGGCGGCAGCAGTTCATAACCGTGCTCGCCGGTGTATCCGGTGCGACAGACGCGCACCGGGACGCCCGAAAACGAGGCATCGTCATAGCCCATGTAGTCCATGTCGGTCGGCAGGCCCAGCTCGCCCAGCACCTCTGGGGATCGCGGGCCCTGCACGGCCAGCACCGCATACGAGCGGTGCTCGTTGGTGATGGTCAGGCCGGCCGGGGCGGCAGCGCTCAGCGCCTTGACGACCGCGGCGGTGTTGGCGGCGTTGGGCACCAGGAAGATCTCGTCGTCGTCGACGTAGTAGGCGATCAGGTCGTCGATGACGCCGCCGGATTCGGTGCAGCACAGTGTGTATTGAGCCTTGCCGGGACCGACACGGCCGAGGTCGTTAGTCAGCGCGGAGTTGACGAACTGCGCGGCGCCCGGCCCGCGTACCAACGCCTTGCCGAGGTGGCTGACGTCGAACAGGCCGACCGCGGTGCGCGTGGCGTTGTGTTCGGTGACCGTGCCGGCGTAGGACACCGGCATCAGCCAGCCGCCGAATTCGGCGAAGCTGGCGCCCAGCTCGCGGTGGCGGTCTTCCAGCGGTCCATGCTGTAGCTCGGTCACGGCGTCCCACCCTAGACACCTTGGCGGCGCTCCGCCGCACCCGGCTCCGCCGCGCTTGCGATCGCCACCCCAGACACCTTGGCGACGACCCGCCGCACCCGGCTCCGCCGCGCTTGCGATCGCCACCAATCCGCCGTGCTGCTGGCACACTTGGGTAGGTGTCTGACCCCCTCGATTCCGCCGATTCCTTCGATTCCCTGGATATCGAGGAACTCGAGGCTGCCGGAGTCGCGAACGCGCGCGAGCGCGCGGATCTGATCAAGTATCTAGACGACCTTGGCTTCACGGCCGACGAAGTCGTCGAGGCCGAACGGCGCGGCCGGCTGTTCGGGCTTGCGGGCGATGTCGTGCTGTGGTCGGGGCCGCCCATTTACACCGTGCAGGCCGCCGCCGATGAACTCGGGGTTTCAGCCGAGGACGTCGCGCAGGCGTGGGCCTTGCTCGGGCTGACCATCGCAGGTCCCGACATTCCCGCGCTGAGCCAGGCCGATGTCGACGGCCTGGCGACATGGCTCGCGCTCAAGACGGCAGTCGGCGCCGACGGCGCGTCCGGGATGCTGCGAGTGCTCGGCGCCGCCATGGCCCGACTCGCGGAGGCCGAGGCCAGCGTGATTCGCGCCGGGATGCCCGACATCCAGATGACCCACACCCACAACGAGCTGGCCACCGCGCAGGCCTATCGCGCGGCGGCGGAATTCATCCCCCGGCTCGGAGCGCTGATGGACACCGTTCACCGCCACCACCTGATCAGCGCGCGAACCTATTTCGAGGGTGTCCTTCAAGACACCTCGGCGAGCGTGACGTGCGGCGTCGGTTTCGCGGATCTGTCCAGCTTTACGGCGCTGACCCAGACGCTCACACCCGCACAGTTGTCCGAGTTGCTCAACGAGTTCGCCGCCACCGTCGCGGATGTGGTCCACGCCGACGGCGGCCGGGTGGTGAAGTTCATCGGCGACGCCGTGATGTGGGTGAGCCCGACGGCCGGGCAGCTGGTGCAGGCCGCGGTGGACCTGGTCGATCATCCGCGGGCACGCGACGAGGGACTGCAGGTCCGTGCCGGTCTCGCCTACGGCACCGTCCTGGCCATCAACGGCGACTACTTCGGCAACCCGGTCAACCTGGCCGCGCGACTGGTGGCGACCGCGGCACCGCTGCAGATCCTGGCCTCGGCCGAACTCCACGGCAAGTTGCCGGACTGGCCCGCGACCGCCCTCGGCCCGTTGACGCTCAAGGGTTTTGACACCCCCGTGACCGCCTACGACCTGCACGTCGGCCCCGGTCAGGGCCCCGGGTGAACGGGCTAGAGTAGTTGCCCGTGCCCAACGAATCCGGTTACCAGAGCCCGTCAGTCAACGTCGCCACCGCGCTGCCCAAACGCGGCACGGCTAATGCGGTGTTGCTGGTGCCGGTCGTGTCGACCGGCGACGAAGACAGGCCGGGCGCCGTCTCTGTAATTCGGGCCGCGGCCGAGCCGTTCCTGCCTGCCGAGGCGGTCGCCGAAATCGAGGGCGGTCTTCGGGCGCTGGGCGCCACCGGTGGCAGCGAACAGGTACACCGACTGGTGGTGCCGTCGCTACCGGTGGCCAGCGTGCTGACCATCGGCCTGGGCAAACCGCGCTCCGAGTGGCCCGCCGAGACGATCCGTCGAGCCGCCGGGGTGGCGGCGCGGTCGCTGGGCGGTGCCGAGACGCTGATCACGACGCTGACCGAGCTGCCCGGTGAATCCGGTGGCGACACCTGTTCGCCCGCCGTGGAGGGGCTGATCCTGGGCGGCTACCGGTTCACCGCGTTCCGTAGCGACAAGACCGCGCCGAAAGACAAAGGGCTGCGCAAGATCACCGTGCTCGCCACGTCAAAGGACGCCAAGAAACAGAGCGCGCACGGCGCGGCCGTCGCGGCCGCGGTCGCCACTGCCCGAGACCTGGTCAACACGCCGCCGAACCACCTGTTCCCCGCCGAATTGGCCCGGCGCGCAAAGGTCTTGGGTGAATCCGTCGGCCTCGAGGTGGAGGTGCTCGACGACAAGGCGCTGCAGAAGGCCGGCTACGGCGGAGTGATCGGTGTCGGCCAAGGTTCGTCGCGCCCCCCGCGGCTGGTGCGGCTGATCCACCGCGGATCGCGGCTGGCCGGCCCCAAGCAGGCCAAGACGGCCAAGACGGTGGCGCTGGTGGGCAAAGGCGTCACTTTCGACACCGGCGGCATCTCGATCAAACCGGCGGCCTCGATGCACTACATGACCTCGGACATGGCCGGGGCCGCAGCGGTGATCGCGACCGTCACGCTGGCCGCGCAGCTGCAACTCCCCATCGACGTGATCGCCACGGTGCCGATCGCCGAGAACATGCCGTCGGCGACGGCGCAGCGCCCGGGTGACGTGCTCACCCAGTACGGGGGCACCACGGTCGAGGTGCTCAACACCGACGCCGAGGGCCGGCTCATCCTGGCCGACGCGATCGTGCGGGCGTGTGAAGACGATCCGGACTACCTCATCGAGACGTCCACGCTGACCGGTGCGCAGACCGTGGCGCTGGGCGCCCGGATACCCGGGGTGATGGGCAGCGACGAGTTCCGCGACCGGGTCGCGGAGATCTCGCAACGGGTCGGCGAGAACGGCTGGCCGATGCCGCTGCCCGACGAGCTCAAGGACGACTTGAAGTCCACGGTGGCCGATTTGGCCAACGTCAGCGGGCAGCGCTACGCCGGCATGCTGGTGGCCGGGGTATTCCTGCGCGAGTTCGTCGCCGACGGCGTGAGCTGGGCACACATCGACGTCGCCGGCCCCGCCTACAACACCGGCAGCGCGTGGGGCTACACGCCCAAGGGCGCCACCGGTGTGCCGACGCGCACCATGTTCGCGGTGCTGACCGACATCGCCGAAAAGGGTTAGCAAACGGTTAGCAACCCAGGCTCGTGTCGGTGCGCCACACGCGGTTTGGTTTAGCCGCCAGGTACAACGGCTAACCTCCCACCGATTGCGAGTCGACGGGAGGTCAGATCGTGACGGTACGACGATTGATCATCGCAATGGGTGCGGCGCTGTTGCTGGCCGGCGTAATCGGCCTGTTGACGCCCGTATCGATCTCCGACGGCAACGGCAATTCCATTGCCTGCGGAAACGCCGTCGCCACGGACCTGTCCGCGGCTAAAAGCGCGAACGACAAGAGCGTGGCAAACATTCCGATCCTTAACCAGCTCATCCCGCACACGGACTACGTCGCGCAGTGCCAGTCGTCGGTCGGGAGCCGCCGGGCGTGGACCATTCCGCTGACGGTCGTCGGGATCGTCGTAGTCGCCGGCGCGCTGCTGGTGCGGCGCAACGAGGGGGCGGCGACAGGCCTGTGAGCCCGGCCGCCTAGATCACCCGTAGTCGCGCGGTGCTGCGCAGCGCCTGGGGCGCCACGCGGGAAACGCCGTAGAACGCATAGGCTTCCGGCGCCACCGGGCGGATCGGCTTGTTCTTCTTCACCGACGACAGGATCGCCTTGGCGACGTTCTCGGGCCCGTAGTGGCGCAGCGCGAACAGCTTGCCGAGCTGGCCCCGCCGGTCGACGACCACGTCGGTCTTGCCCGCGGGCGCGTCAATGCGCGTGGTGTTGATGATGTTGGTGTTGATCACCCCGGGGCAGATCGTGGTCAACCCGACACCCGCAGCGTCGAATTCGGCACGCACGCAGTCGGAGAACATATAGGCCGCGGCCTTGGACGTGCAGTAGGCGCTCAGCGATTGCGACGGTGCGTAGGCGGCCATCGACGCCACATTGACGATGTGCCCGCCGGTGCCTCGTTCAACCAGGCGTCGCCCGAACGACCGGCAACCGTTCACCACACCGCCGAGGTTGACGTCCAGCACGCGCTCGAACTGCTCGGCCGGCGTGTCCAGGAATCCACCGGCGTGCCCGATGCCGGCGTTGTTGACGACGACATCGGGGACGCCGTGCGCCGCGCTGACCCGCTCGGCGAACGTCTCGACCGCCTCGGCGTCGGAGACGTCGAGCACATACGGGTGCGCAACACCGCCGCGGCCGGCTATCTCGGCGGCGGTCTGCTTGACGGCCGCCTCGTCGATGTCGCTGACAACCACCTCGGCACCCTCGCGCGCGAAGGCGAACGCGGTCGCCCGCCCGATTCCGCTGCCGGCGCCGGTGACCGCCACCAGGGTGTCGCCGAAGTCCTCGCGCGGACGACCGATCTGCGCGCGCAGCAGCGCACGGCTCACCTGTTTGCCTTCGGCGAGGTCGGCGAAGTCGTGCACCGCGGCCGCCATCACGCGCGGGTGCGACATCGGCGAAAAGTGGCCGGCCTTGATGTCGCGGCGCCACAGCCGCGGCACCCAGCGCGTCGTGTGGTCGTACCCGTAGGGCCGCACGTAGGGGTCCTTGGTGTTGACGATGAGCTGGACCGGCACGTCCACGACGTGAATCGGCCGCTTCCGGGAGAACGCGCTGAAATAGTTGGCCGGGTAGGTCTTGATCGAATGGGCGGCATCGCCGGCCAGCTTGGCGGAGTGATGGATCAGCTCGTCGGGGATGTTGCCGACGATGTTGCGCCGTATCGGCTTGACCGACAGGGCCAGGCGCACCAGCAGCGGCGCGAGCACCGGGACCGAGAAGAACACCATGTACGTCAACCGCAGCGCCTGGCTGGCCGCCCGCGCGAAGGTTCGCGGGCGCCACGGCCGCCGCAGACCACCGAAGATGTAATCGACCAGTTGGTCCTGGCAGGGGCCGGACACCGACGTGAACGACGACACCCGGTCACTGGCGCCGGCCCGGCTCAGGTACTCCCAGATGCCGACCGATCCCCAGTCGTGGGCCAGGACGTGCACCGGCCGGCCGGGGCTCAGCTCGCCGATCACCGCGGCGAAGTCGTCGGCGAACCGGGCCATCGTGTACGCGGAAACCGGCTTGGGCACCGACGACTGGCCCACGCCACGGTTGTCGTAGCGGATCACGCGGAAGCGCTCCGCCAGCAGCGGAACGACGCCGTCCCACAGCACGTGGCTGTCGGGAAAGCCGTGCACCAGCACGACGGTCGGGCCCTCGCGGTTGCCCTCCTCGTAGACCGCGATCCGGACACCGTCGGCACTGTCGACGAAATGTTGGGGTAACTGCTCAATTTCCGGCATCGAACCTCCGCCCACCCGCGATCTATTGGCCACACCGTAGCAAGCGGACTTGGACCACCCGGGCACCCGAGCGCGGCCCGCCCTGGAGGTGTGCCGATCCAGGCGCAATGACAGGATGGTTTCGACATCGACTTGAGTTGCACACCGACCACACCGCGGTGTGGTAAGCCAGATGTCGATCTGCGCCGACCACGAGCGATCGAGGAGTCAAAGACATGGCCTTCTCCGTCCAGATGCCGGCACTCGGCGAGAGCGTCACCGAGGGTACGGTCACGCGCTGGCTCAAACAGGAAGGCGACACGGTCGAACTCGACGAACCGCTCGTCGAGGTGTCGACCGACAAGGTCGACACCGAAATCCCGTCGCCGGCCGCCGGGGTGCTGACCAAGATCATCGCCCAGGAGGACGACACCGTCGAGGTCGGCGGCGAGCTGGCCCTTATCGGGGACGCCTCCGAAGCCGGCGCGCCGGCGGCGCCCGCCCAGCCAAGCCAACCCGAGCCGCAGGCCGCGGCCCCGCCCCCACCGGAGCCGGAGCCCCAACCCGCCGCGCCGGCCCGCCCCGAGCCCCAACCCGCGGCGCCGGCCCAACAGAGTTCCGGCGGCAGTGCGACCCCGGTGCTGATGCCCGAGCTGGGCGAGTCGGTGACCGAGGGCACCGTGACTCGCTGGCTCAAGAAGGTCGGAGACTCGGTGCAGGTCGACGACCCGCTGGTGGAAGTGTCCACCGACAAGGTGGACACCGAGATCCCTTCGCCGGTGGCCGGCATCCTGCTCAGCATCACCGCCGAGGAAGACGACACCGTGCCGGTGGGCGGCGAGTTGGCGCGGATCGGCGCCGGTGCACAGGCCGGCGCGCCGGCTCCGGCGGCCGCGGCGCCGCCACCGCCTCCTCCTCCACCGCCGCCGCCGGCACCCAAGCCCGAACCGGCGCCGCAAGCCCAGCCCGAGCCAAAGCCCGCACCGGCCCCCGCGCCGAAGCCCGAGCCGGCGCAGGCCCCGCCCGCCGCGCAGGCCGAGCCCGCCGCGCAGACCGATGGTGATGGCGCGCCTTACGTGACCCCGCTGGTGCGAAAACTGGCCACCGAAAACAAGATCGACCTCGCCGAGGTCACGGGCACCGGGGTGGGCGGTCGCATCCGCAAGCAGGACGTGCTGGCCGCGGCTGAGCAAAAAGCTCAGAAAGAACAAGCCGCCAAAGCGCCCGCCCCGGCCGCGCCGGCTCCCGCCGCCGCGCCTGCTTCCCCCGGCAAGAAGGCCCCGGCCGCCGCCACCCCAGCAGAGGCGCTGGCGCACCTGCGGGGCACCACCCAAAAGGCCAGCCGGATCCGTCAAATCACCGCGACCAAGACCCGGGAATCCCTGCAGGCCACGGCCCAACTCACGCAGACCCACGAGGTCGACATGACCAAGATCGTCGGGCTGCGCGCCAAGTCCAAGGCC
>DASSGQ010000194.1:0-5262 GCA_035693385.1 Mycobacterium sp. | reverse complement strand
CACCACCGAAGGCACTAGTCGGCGGCCACTAAATGCGATTGAATTACGGCTGGAAGGGATAATCACATCGCATGGCCAAGTTCCGACTTATCGACCCACACGGCGAGATCGTGGCGAACAAGGACATTGACAGCGCGGAGGCCGCGCACAGGTGGTTTGCCAACTCCGTTGGCAGTACCGAGCTGGGTTGGCGGATGGAAGTCGACGACGACGGTCAGTGGGCGTTCTTCGACGACACCGAAGGCTTCACCGCCGTGGCGAGCCGACGTCCGGCATCGGCTACCCGACCGCCAGCTTCCAAGTAGGCGACTGGCGGGGCAGGCGCTTCGCGGCCGAATCCCGCAGCCCGGCGCTGAATGTTGAGCGGCCGCTGGACCGGATCAACCGGAGGCGTAATGAGTTCAACGACGCAGCGGGCAGGTCGCGCCAAAGTTCGCACGCCGCTCAATCGTTCACAGATCGCGGGATTCTGGGGCGCCTGGACCGGCTGGACGCTCGACGGGATGGATTCGTTCATCTACGCGCTCGTGCTCACACCCGCGCTGACCGAGCTGCTACCGCGTTCGGGCTTTGCCGCGACAACCAGCAATATCGGGCTGGCGGGATCGATCCTGTTCGGCCTGTTCCTTGTGGGCTGGGGCCTGTCGTTCATCTGGGGGCCGATCGCAGACCGCTTCGGGCGGACGAAAGTGCTGGCCGCGACGATCTTCACCTTCGCCATCTTCACCGGCCTTGCGGCTGCGTCGCAAAACGTCTGGGAGCTTGCGACTTTCCGCTTTATCGCGGGTGTCGGCATCGGCGGGGAGTGGGCGCTCGCGGGCACTTACGTGGCTGAGGCGTGGCCGGAGGACCGGCGCAAGATGGGGGCGGGCTATTTGCAGACCGGCTACTACGCCGGCTTCTTTTTGGCGGCGGCGCTGAATTACACGATAGGCGTGCACTTCGGCTGGCGCGCGATGTTCCTGACCGGCGCGGTGCCAGTCGTCGTCGCCATTCTGATCTTGACGCGCGTGAAGGAAACCGAGAAGTGGGAGAAGGCCGAGGCGGACAAGACGGTCCGCGTGAAGCCGTTGCGCGAGATACTCGGGCCGCGCTACCGGCGCCGCACCTGGGTGGCTGCCGCGCTGGTGACGATTGCGATCGTGGGTTTGTGGGCGGGCGCGGTATATGAACCGACGGCCGTGATTCAGTTGGCGCAGCACGCGGGTTTCGACAAGAGCGGCGCGACCAAAACCGCGTCATGGGCCACTGCGCTGTTGTCTGTCGGCACCATCTTGGGGTGTCTTTTGGTGCCGGTTCTCGCGGAGCGCGTGGGCCGCCGAAGGACACTCGCGATTTATTTTGCGGGGATGGCGGTTTCGATTGCCGGAAGCTTTGGCTGGGCGTTCTATCTGCCCAATGGGCTTGCGCCGTTCATCGCGTGGCTCTTCGTGCTCGGTTTCTTCGGCGGCAACTTCGCGCTGTTCAGCCTCTGGTTACCCGAGCAGTTCGAGACGCGGGTGCGCGCGACGGCCTTCGCGTTCTGCACGTCGTTCGGCCGCTTTGTCGGGGCCGGCGTGAACTTCCTGCTCGGCGCGGCGGTGTTGCACACGCATACTTTGGGTTTGCCCGTTGCGCTGACGGCGGTCGCTTTCGTGGTCGGGCTTTTCATCATTCCGCTGGCACCCGAGACGCGCGGTGAGTTGCTGCCGGAATAGGGGAGTGCACCACTCGTGTCGTGCGGCGAGTCGCTCCATCGACTGAGCAGCAACGTCTTTCGATATCGCGCTGCCCTCGACAGATCCTCGGCTAGCCGCGGCTGAGCTGGATGGCTTTGACCACCAGCAGCACCGCACCGACGACCAGGTAAGTGCGCAAGGCGATCATGCCGAGGCGGGTCCCTGGCGACCAGGTCACCGGTTCGAGCAGGGTCAGGGGTGGCATCCGCCACGTGCTGCGGTCCACGGGCCGCGCGGGCGGTTTCGCGACCGGCGGCGCAGGTTGACGTCGGGCCATCCATCGCAGCACCGGCCCCGCCGCCAGCCCGAGAACCACCAGGGCCAGCGCCAGGTAGCTGGAGACCATGACGACGTTGATGTGCGGGAACAACGTGGTGGCCATCAGGACCCCCGACAGCAGCAGCAGGGTACCGACGATAAGCCCGGCGACCCAATTGAGCCAGGGACGATTGACCCAGGGCCCCAACACTTGCCGGTCGTTGCACAACAACAGGAGAAACACGCTGGCGCTGGGTAAGAGCAGGCCGGCAAGGGCCTGCACCGCGGTGGTGATCAGCCCAAGCGGCGCGCCGGGGATCAACACGATAGCCGCGGCCAACGCGACCATGGCGGTGTAGGACAGGTAAAACTGCTTGGCGTCGGCGAACCCGCGGTGCAACGAGTGCTTGAGGCCGAACACGTCGCCGAAGGCGTAGCTGGTGGCCAGGGTCACAGCGGCCGCGCCGATGATGGAGGCGTCCAGCAGCGCGATCGCAAACATCGAGCCGAGCACCCCGCTGTGCTGGCCGAGCAGGTGTGCGATGTCGCCGGCGTCGATGAATTTGCCCACTGTATCGGTGGACCGAGCGGCCCAGTCGCCGGTCATCAGCAGCGCGGCGGCACCGATCACCACGACAAAGGCCCCCAGCACCGTGTCGGCGCGTTCATAGGCCATGAATCGCGGGGTGATGCGCTTGTCGACGATGTTGGACTGTTGGAAAAACAGCTGCCAGGGCGCCACCGTGGTGCCGACGATGGCGATGATCAACAACACCGCATCCGAGCTCACACCGCCCGAGATGCTTGGCACCACAAAGGACTTCGCCGCATGACCCCATTCTGGATGCGACATCAACAGCATTGGGATCTGCACCAGGGTGATGGCGATGAAGACGAACATGGCCCGCTCCCACCGCCTGAAGCTGCCGCTCGCCATGATCGCGACCAACGCGGCCGCCGAGATCGGCACCGCAATATATTTGGAGACGCCGATGTACTCGGCGGCGAGGCTGATGCCGATGAACTCGGTGACGATCGTCAGGAAGTTGAGCAGGAACAGGTCGCCGACGGAAAACCAGCCCCAGCCGCGGCCGAAGCGCTCGTTGATCAGCCGGGCGTGCCCGACCCCGGTGACCGCGCCCAGCCGCACCACCATTTCCTGGTTGACGATGAGCACCGGGATCAGCAGCAACAGCACCCACAGCAACGAGTAGCCGTAGTTCTGGCCGGCCTGGGCGTAGGTGGCCACCCCGCCGGCGTCGTTGTCGCCGACCATCACGATGATTCCGGGACCGACGATGGCCAGCAGGGTCAGCAGCCGTGCCTTCCACGTGCGGGGACGGTCCGTGTCGTCGACGCTGATACGCCCGAACGCGCCCTCGATATCACCCACATGTGCGCTGTCGAGCACCGCGGTACGCGGCACCGCCGGGCGGGCTCTGTCGGCCGGCGCCTCCGGGTGGGCGGCGTTGTCGGCGCCTGAGGTCACGGTGCCTCACCTCCTCCGACAGATGTGCTGCGGTCACCCTCGGGTTGGGTGATTTCGCGCAACTGACGCGCGGCGGGTTCGCGGCGACGCCAGTCCTCGGGGATGGTCGCTTCGAGGATGTCGTCGACCGTGACCACCCCGAGCACGCGGTCCTGCTCGTCGACGACGGGGATGGAGTAGAGGTTGAAGTCCGCCATCAACAGCGCGATGTCGGTCAGGTCCGCGTCGGCGCTGATGCAGACCGGGTCGGAATCCATCAGTGCTCCAACGCTTTTACTGGGCTCGGCCTGCAGCAGGGTGACCACCGACACCACACCGGCGAGGCGCTTACCCTCATCAAGAACGTGCATCTTGATCAATGCCTCGGGCTGGATGGTGCGTGCGGCCCCGATCAGCGCGAGCGCCGAACCTGCGGTCGCGGTGGTGGCGCAGGAGACGAAGTCGACGTTCATCAACCCCCCGGCACTTTGGGGATTGAACCCCATCAGGGTGATCACCTTGGTGCGCTGCGGGGCGGGCATCAGGTCCAGCACGCGCCGGCGTCGCGATTGGCGCAGGTCGGTGATTGCGTCGGCGGCGTCGTCGGCGCGCATTCGGCCCAGCAGGGCGGCCACCTCATCGTCGGGCATGCCGTCGAGTAATCGGCTGGCCTTGTCGGGATCCAGTTCCTCGAACACGTCGGCTTCCAATTCCGGGTCGCTGTGCACCCGGTCGAGGATTTCGCCGCCCTCGACCTTGTCGGCCTCTTCAAGAAGATCGGCGATCTCGGCGGCTTTGAAGTCGCCGAACCGGTCGGACAGGCGCCGCACGGCATCGGAGCGCGCGTGACCGATGAGCGGTTCGAATGCTTTCCAATCTCGCGCTCTGTGGCCGCCAGAGTGCTTGATAAGCCCGAATAGTCGTGGTGGGCGGCGGGTGTCCAGCCGTGCGAGCACCCACCCGGCGTCGGTGTCTTCGAGTTCGACGTCATATGCGCGCACCAGCTCCACGGCGGCCACGTCGATCAACCGGTGGCCCAACACATCGATGCGCAACAACACCTCACCTTCGCGGCGTTCAAAACCGCGAAGATCAATCTTGTTCTTGGCCAAGATAATCCGGTCCGCCGCGAATTCGTGGATGGATTTGATGCCGACGAACACGCGACGTCCGCCGACCCCGGCAACGATCCCCGTGACCGGCGGGTATTCATCAGTGTCATGCAACTGCACGATCACGTCCTCGACCCGGCCCACCGTCTCGCCGGAGCGGGCCACTACCGGCGCGCGCAGCAGCTGTGAAAGATGGATTACCGGCCGCCCCTCGTCGTGCTCAGCCGCTGTGTCTGATGTGCTCACTTGTCCTCCTCAACGCTGCGCGATAGACCCCCCGCGAGCAGGCTGCACGAGACCATGTGTCGCGATGCCAGATGCGGGTACGGCGTAAAACCAGGTTCGCTGATGGCGCAAGTATCGTGGCTTGCCGGTTCGGCCGCCAGAGCGTACGCCTCCGTCGCGGCCAACGACTAGAGCCAATCGGTAAACGGCGGGCAGCCAGTGGGGAAAATCGGGCGCGACGATTTCCGTGCGTCGACGGTGCGTCAACACTTACATGTCAGCTCGGTGCGGTTGCCGGGCTCGGGCTCTCGCCAGTGGCCGGGGCCCCAGCGGCCTGGCCGCGAGCCAGGATCACCGCCGCCGCAATCATTACCGCTACCGACACAACCAGAGCGACCATGCCGACGGCGTTGGTGTTCAGCGTCTCGCCGAGCACGGTGACGCCGAGCACCGAACCGACGATGGGCTCGGAAACGGTCAC
>DASSGQ010000193.1:0-3339 GCA_035693385.1 Mycobacterium sp. | reverse complement strand
CTCGGCCGGAGCGAACGTCGGCTCAGCCGGAGCGAACCTCGGTCGGGATGCGCCAACCCGAGCTGCGATAGCAGGTGGCGTCCGCTGCAACGACCAGCGCTTCATACCCGTCGACGTCGGCTATCCAGCGCACTCCAGCTGGACCCATGACGAGCATGGCCGTCGCATATGCATCAGCCTGGGTCAGCGACGGACCCGTGACGGTAGCGCTCATGGCGCGCGTCGCCGGGTGGCCGGTGAACGGGTCGACGATGTGGGCGCCACGCTCGGCCGTCCCTGACGTCGCAACGGCGAAATCTCGGCCGGACACAACCGTAAGAACTCGCCTGGATTCGCGTGGGTCGCTTATGCCGACTGTCCAGGGCCGTCCAGAAGCCGCCTCGCCGACGAGCTGCATATCGCCCCCGCCGTTTACGGCATGGTTGGCAGCTCCGTGCGCGGTCAGGCGTCGGCTCGCGTGGTCGATGGCCCAGCCCTTCACCACTCCGGTGGGGTCGAGTCGACCGTTCGGCATGGCGGTGAAATAGCCGCCAGTGGCCACTTGGGCATCGGCACAGAGCTCGAGCACTTCAGCAACCTCTGGATGGGCCGCCGCCAACGTGATCTCACCACGCTGCAGCCGGCAGATGTCGCTGTCGTGCCGGTAGGTGCTGAACACGCGGTCGACCTCGTGCAGCCAGCTGACCACAGCGCGGATGCCATGGTCCCAATTTCCCGGGTCACGGATGTCGATGGTGAAAACGGTGCCCATGCAATGCTCGACATGCACCGTGCGCTGCTGCTCGGCCAACACACGTGCGGTCGAAGGTGTCATTTCAGGCCGGCCTTGTCGAGCGCGCTCTGTAGGGACTGGATATAACCCTGGCTGGTGTAAGTGGCCCCGGAGATCATGTCGATCTTCGCATTGCCCGCGGACACCGCTTCTTGGTTCAGGGCCGGGATCGCATAGGAGTTGATCTCCTGGTCACGGGGATTCTCGCTGGGGTACTCAACCGCCGTGACGTCGGAGAGCTTTCCGTTGCCCACGGTGATACGAACCTGGACAGGACCAAACCGCGTGTCGGCGGGATCTCCGGTAACCGTATTCGACGACGAGCCGGGAGCGCTCGAGGCCGGCGGCTCGCTCCCGGTGTTCGGCGCCGCGCCTGATGTGCTCGGACCGGTGGTGCTCACCGCCGCCGGCGGGTTTGCAACTGATGCCGAGTGCGTCTTGAACGACAGCAGACCGACCAGACCGGCGATCGTGCCGACGATGGCGAATGCCACCCGACGCATGACGATGTGTCTCCTTCTTCCAGGAACTCAGAACTCGAACGACTCGTGGTGGATTTGTCGACGCGGCACGTCTACTTCGCGAAGCGCAGCAACGACCGACTCCGCCATAGGATCCGGGCCGCAGACGTACACGTCGTGGCTGCGAAGGTCAGGGACGTTGGCCATGAGCGCCTCTTTGGACAACGGGTCGTAGCCCAGCTCGCTTCGATGTCCGGTGACGATGTGGAGCTGCGCCCCACGCTGGTGAGCGATCGCGACGAGTTCGTCGCGGAAGACGGTGTCGGCGTTGTGTCCGGCGCGATAGATCAAGGTAATGTCGCGCTTGCCACCCGGCAGCGTTTCGAACAGCGCTCTTAGCGGGGTTATGCCGATCCCGCCTGCGATGAGCAGCACCTTGCGGCGGCGCCGACGGATCGCGGTCATCGCCCCGTAAGGGCCTTCGGCGAACACGCGGCTGCCGGGCCGCAGGCGAGCAAGCGCGGAGCTGTGCTCGCCGAAGTCCTTGACCGTGATTCGCAGCCAATCCGGGCGCGGTGCCGCGGACAGCGAGTACGGGTTGGACGCCCACCATAGGTCACGGGTGAGGAAACGCCAGCGGAAGAACTGACCGGATTGCGCCTGCAGCTCGTCCAAATGCTGGCCGCTGATCACGATGGACGTCACGCCAGGCGCTTCCGGGTACACGGCCACCACCCGCATCTGGTGACGGATGGCCTGCCAGACGGGCACGGTGAGTCGGTACCAGGCGATGGCGGCGGCGACTGCGATGTACAGGGCGGACCAAGCGACGCGGGCAGGCCGATTGGTGATGAAATCCGCGCCGGTCGCGAATTGATGACTGAAGGCAAGGGCGACGGCCAGGTACGTGTAGAGGTGCAAGTAGTACCAGGTCTCGTAGCGCATTCGGCGGCGCGCCGCCCGGGCGGACACGATGCCGATGCCGACGAGCAGCAGCCCGGCGACGGACGCCATCAGCACGTCTGGATAGCTGGTCAACAGCGTGGCGGTCTGGCTCACTACGTTGGTGTGGGCGGTGACCGCGTAGCCCCAGATGATCAGCAGTCCGTGCGCGACGACGAGGCTCACAACGTATCGGCCGCCGTGAGCGTGCCATCGCGCCAGCTGATCCGCGCCGATGCCGCGTTCCAGCGGTGGGATCCGGGCCATGAGCGCGAGAAGGACCACGACACCGTAACCGGCAAGCAGGCCGGTCACCCGACCGGCGTTGGTCAGCCAGTCACCGAATCCATGGATTGCCGTGGTGTCGTTCCACCACAAGGCGATCGTCGCCAAGGCGCCGGCCGCGATGACCGCCAGCACGATGGCTTGGCTCGCGGCCGGCTGCGTCGATGGCATCGTGGAAGACGCCGCCGATGCGGCGGGGCGGGTGGGCCGACGATCTCGCGCAGCGACGGTCATAAGGCGAGCCTCACCGTGGGTTGCCGCCGCATCCTCCCTTTATCCCTTATCGACATGAGATTCGTCTGGTCGAAACCTGCACGCTTGCTGAAAGCGCGGTCCAGATGCAGTCGCTCACCCGGGCGGACAAGGTGCCTTCATTCCCGCGTTTGGTGGCAATAGGTCAACCACCGGTGCTGCCGGAGGGCGGCGCCGCGGGACGGTCCTTGGCCTCGTCGCCGGCATGAAGCTTGTCGATGATCGTGACGCCGTTCGCCGTTTCGGCCGTGAACCTGACAGCGTCGCCAACCTTGAGATCGCGAAGTTGTGCCTCACCGTTTTTGTCGATATCGCTGGCCGAAGTGACACCGTACGTACTCGTTCCGCTGCTTGTCTTGATCGTCACGGAGTTGCTGCCAACCGCGGTGACGGTTCCACTGGTCCAGGGCATGTGATCACCGCGCCCAGGGCCGAGGTCAGGCGCGGCGGCGGAGATGCTGCTCGCCGTCAGCCCATTACCCGTCGTCGACGATGCGGTCGCGCCCACAGCGGTCGCAATCACAGCTCCGGCCGCGGCGCCGGCGAGGATGCCCGCTCCGATCGCCAGGCCACGCCGCCGACCGGGCGGCTGCGAAGGGGCGGGAGGCGGCGGGTACGGCGACATGC
>DASSGQ010000192.1:0-2057 GCA_035693385.1 Mycobacterium sp. | reverse complement strand
GACACCCGTCGCACCCGGGTCTATGACATCGTGCGGCGGCTGGATTGGCCCACCGAATACAACGCGCGGGCGCTGGGCAACTCCTTCCTCGACACCTGGCACGGCAACGAGGCACAACTGGCCGGCTCGCTGCCCGAAGCGGTGAACGCCTTCGAAAAGGCGGTCGCGGCAGAGGATTTCGACACCGCCGCGGTGCTCGTCGGTGAGGCGGTGGGGCGCATTCGCGAGGTCCGTCCCGCCGCTGACATCGTCGCGGACATGGTCGGCGATGCCAACCGAATCCTGAACCGGGGGCAGGCGCCGAGCCGCTGACGTTCGCGCTGCCGGCGGCACGGCTAGCCGACATGCAGTATTTTCACAGGTATCACACAGAAATGGGGCTTAGGGTCAGGTTGCGTGCCCAATTCACCACAACAGACGGCGTGGAACGCTGCCCGGCGGCGGTCGGTGGTGCTCGGCCTGATGGCCGCTCTGGCCACGTGTTTCCCAGTCGCGGCGTGTGGTCCGCAAGGCAAAGCTAGCCCCGCCACCACGACAGACACAACAACTACCACGACCACTACGACCACAGCGCCCGCGCCGGATGACCAGCGCCGCCACGGCGCCGAACCAGTCCAGCCATCGCCGGGCGGTACCGCTCCCGGCGCCATCGGCACCCCAACCGTCACACCCGGCGCGCCGACCTACGTGCCACCCCCCTACCTTGGCGGGGGAGACTACAGCCCGTTCGGGTGGACGCAGCGTGCTCGGCCGTGAGCTGAACGGCGCGGTCCCCGGAGTTCGTGCGGTTTCGCTCTAGTACAGGGGTGACCAGTCCGACGTCCGCAGCAGACGGCTCTCCCACTGATCGCGAAACTTCAACGCCTCGAACATGTAACTGCCGGGCGCCCGGTGCTCGGGAGGGATCTCCTTGGTGAGCAGATGAACGAGCGCCGCATAGTTGTTGGAGTCGTCGATCTTCTGCCAGAGCATCGCTTCTCGTCGGCGATAGCTCCCGTGTGCGACCTGGAAGCACGCCTGGATATCGAGGAGCCGCATCCTGCTGGGCGCTTGGGACAGCGGCCGATAGTAGATCTCGTCCCAGGACTGGATGTAGTCGTCCAGCGGCGCGTGGGGCCAGCCGGTGTCTTCCATGAACATCGTCAGTGGGTGCGTCTGGCCGGTGGTGGGCACGCTTGCCAGGTCGACAACCTGCAGCGGCGACCAGGCAACTGGCAGCAGTAGCTTTCCGATCACTTCGTGGCGCAGATCGTCCAGCTCGCGCATCCATGGCCGAAGGTCCCCGGTCTGGGCACGCCGGACCAGGTTCTCCCAGGCCGCGCCGTCGCTGATCCCGGTGATGGTGATGACGTTGTAAGACGCCCCGCTGCCGTGCGCGTGGTTGGTGTACCAGAGCAGCCGGGCATTGTCGTCCTGGGCCAGCGTGGGCATCCAGCCCTCGCGGTACGCGGCTTCGAATTCGTCTTGTCGCGCACCGACCACCTTGTGGGTCTCGTGAAGAAACAGCACTGGCACCCCCTGGTATCAGGCGTTACGCGCGATCAGCGTGGCGAGCTCACGGCGGTTGATCTTGCCGGTCGTGTTGTAGGGGATGTGGTCGACGATCGCCAGCCGCTCGGGCAGCTTGAAGTAGGCGATCAACTCGCGACAGTGCGATCGCAGCTGTTCGAGTGTCACCGGGAAAGAGGCGACCACGGCAGCCCCCACCCGCTGGCCGAGCCGCTCGTCGGTGATGCCCGCGACCGCCACGTCGCTCACCGCCGGATGGGAACGCAACGCTTCCTCAACCTCGATCGGTCCAAACTTCTCTCCCCCGCGGTTGATGGTGTCACTCAGCCGGCCGCACGGGAAGATATAGCCGTCGCAATCCCGCCGGGCGAGATCGCCCGTATGCAGCCAGCCCTCGCTGACATTCTGAATCGTGTTCACCCACAACTCGCCGACCGCTCCCGCCTCGACGTCGTTGCCGGTGGCGGGGTCCACCACGCGCACCTCAACTCCGGGTAGCGGCCGGCCCACGGAGCCGGCACGGGCCGGATCCCGGTGATCGTTAGGCA
>DASSGQ010000191.1:0-8276 GCA_035693385.1 Mycobacterium sp. | reverse complement strand
CGGGCACCAGCCTTTCGACCAGTGAGGCTTCGGCGTCTTCGGGGAGGTCCGTGCGCACCGGGCCTGGCGCCAACAGCGTGACATGCACGCCGGAGCCGCGCAATTCGCCGCGCAACGACTCGCTGAAGGTGTTGGCGAATGCTTTCGTGGCAGCATAGGTGGCGTTGTAGGGAATCGGCGAATTGCCCGCCGCTGAACCGGAAATCAGGATGCCGCCGGCCTTGCGCTCGATCATGCCCGGGAGCACCGCCAATGTAAGGTCGTGCACCGCAATGGCATTCAGCTGCACCTGAGCCTTTTCCTCCGCCGGGTCAAGGCTCGCGACCGGGCCGAACGTGGCGGTGCCTGCGTTGGCGCACAGGATCGAGATGGGACGCGCGGCCAGTTCGTCGCACAGTTTGGCGCGGTCGCCCGGATCGGCCAGATCGGCGGGTCGCACTTCGACGGCGACGTGATACTTCTCCGCCAGCCGCGTGGCCAGGTCATTGAGCAGGTCCTCGCGCCGTGCGGTGACGATCAGGTTGTGTCCGCGCGCGGCAAGTTCGGTGGCGAGCGCTTCGCCGATGTTCTGCGAAGCTCCGGTGACAACGGCGCGCGCGTCGGGGCTGGGAGCAGGTATCGGCATCCGCCAATCGTAGACAGCCCGCGAGCGCGGCGGAGCCGGGCGCGGCGGGTCGGCCGCCGCAGACATGCCGCTATACACATAGAGTGCCGGGCATGAGTCAGCCGGGGTCGGGTTCGGCCACAGTGGCGCGATCGCGGGTGGCGGCGTGGGCGCTGTGGGACTGCGGATCTACCGGACTGAACGCGATCGTGGCCACCTTTGTGTTCTCCGTCTACCTAACCAACAGCGTGGGGGCGGGCCTGCCCGGCCCGACCACGCCGGCGAGTTGGCTGGGCCGCGCCGCGGCCATCGCGGGGTTGACGGTGGCGCTGCTGGCGCCGGTTGTCGGGGTGTGGGTGGAGGCCCCGCACCGCAGGCAGGTGGTCCTGACCGTGTTGACCGGAGTTGTGGTGGCGCTGACCTGTTCGATGTTCTTCATCCGCGATCGCCCTAGCTACCTGTGGGCCGGGCTGGTTTTGCTGGGGGCGACGGCGGCATGCGGCGACCTGGCCAGCGTCCCGTATAACGCGATGCTGCGCCAGCTCTCGACACGGGAGACGGTCGGCCGGATCTCCGGTTTGGGTTGGGCGTCGGGTTACCTCGGCAGCGTCATGCTGCTGCTGTTGGTCTACACGGGGTTCATCTCCGGATCCGGCTCCGGCCCCGATGCCGTGCGTGGCCTGCTTCAGGTGCCGGTGCACGACGGGCTCTATGTCCGGGAGTCGATGCTGGTGGCCGCCGGATGGCTGGCGGTGCTGGCCTTGCCGTTGCTGTTGGTCGCACACGGGCTTCCCGATTCTGGAGAGGTCCACCGGCCCACGAGCATGCTGAGTGGCTATCGCAAGCTGTGGACCGAGATCTCGGCGGAATGGCGGCGCGACCGCAACCTGGTCTACTTCCTCGGCGCCAGCGCGCTTTTCCGGGATGGGCTGGCGGCGACGTTCGCCTTCGGCGCCGTCCTCGGGGTCAACGTGTACGGCCTGTCGCAAGGCGATGTGCTGGTCTTCGGCGTGGCGGCGTGCGTGGTCGCCGCCGTGGGTGCGGTGCTGGGCGGCTTCGTCGACCACCGCATCGGGCCCAAGCCCGTCATCGTGGGGTCATTGACCGCGATCGTCGCCGCGGCCCTCACCCTGATGATGCTCTCCGGATCGCGGGCGTTCTGGGTGTGCGGACTGCTGCTGTGTCTGTTCATCGGGCCGTCGCAGTCGTCGGCGCGGGCCCTGTTGTTGCGGATGGCAAAGGACGGCAGGGAAGGCGTCGCGTTCGGCCTCTACACGATGACGGGACGGGCGGTCGCCTTCCTGGCGCCGTGGATGTTCTCCGTCTTCGTCGACAGCTTCGGCGCCGTGCGTGCCGGCCTCGGCGGGATCTGCCTGGTTTTGGTCGCGGGACTGGTGGCGATGCTGATGGTCCGTGTTCCGGTGCACGGCGCCGCGGTCGCCGACCAACCGTCGCAGGCTTAGCCTCGGGCGTCGCAGATCGTCAGACCCACCCCGACGCGCTGGCTTACCTGGACCCCGCCGACGGTGACCGAACAGGTGACGTTGTGACCGATGTTGACGATCGTGACGTTTGCCGGGTGAAGAGCGGACTTCGACAGGCTGACCTCTTTGCTCCACGGCAGCGCGACGTTGAACTCGGTCTCGATGACGTCGCCGGTGTCGATGTACATGATGCTGATCGCGCGACCTTCGCCGGTGACGTTGTAGACGACGCTCTGCATCGCGGCCGGGCCGGTGGTCTGAGTGGGGGTGCCTGATCCGTTGGTCGGCGGCGTCGGCAGGGGGAAGAGGGGTGGTATCGGCAGGGGTGGCGTGCGTGTCGAGGGGCTCGGTGTCGTTGGACTCGGCTCGGGCATGGCGGGCAACGGCGGGACTGCGGTTTGGGTCTTGATCGCATCGTTGGCCAGTATCAGCGCGATCACCAGCGCGACGACCAGCAGCACCGCCGCCCCGGCAGCGATCCACAACCAGCGCGGAGACTTCGGGCCTTGCGGCGGCGGGGGAGCCAAACCCTCCGGCGGCAGCCCACCCGAGTGAGGCATGTCGTGTTGCCAGTACGGCGGCAGGTGTCTGGTCTGGTCGGTTTCGTTAAAGCTCGGTGCCCATTGGGGGATGGGCCCTCCGTAGGTGGGAGCGTAGGGAGCCTGGTCGGCGTATGCCGGGTCAACCGGCGGCGGATATTGGGGACCCTGCGGGCCCTCCGGTCCTGACCCCGGGTAAGGGGGAATAAACCGCTCGGATCGACGTGGATCGTTCATGCCCACCTCATGGCTTGCAGGGTACCTGGGCCGGAAGCCTGGCGGTGTTTTCGCTCAAGACCCGCGACTCAGGGGCTGTGATCTCCCGCGCGCAGCGCAGCGACCGTCATCGCTCGCATGACCGCGCGTGACCGCGCCGCGGTGGGCGGCCTGCCGCGCGAATTGTCGGGGGACTTCATGCTGTGCGGCGTCGAATTCAGCAGGCCGAATGCGGCGTGCGCCGTCAACCGGGCATCGGCCTCGGCCAGCTTGGGGTTCAGCTCGCGCAGCACGCCGACCCAGATCTCGACGTACTGGCGCTGCGCTTTGCGCACCTGCTTCGCGGCGGTCTCCGGCAGGTGGGCGAGGTCGCGGTCCTGGATCCGGATCAGGTCAGGCTCGCCCAGGGCAAAGGCGAGGTGAAAGTCGACGAGGTCGTTCAACGCGGCGGCGGCGTCGCCGTTGCGGGCCTTTACGTCGCGGGCGCCCGTGAGCAGCCGGGTGCTGATCCCCACCAGCAACTCGACCAACAACGACTCCTTGTTGGGGAAGTGGCGGTAGATGGCCGGACCGCTGACGCCGGCGGCGGCGCCGATGTCTTCCAGGCGCACGGCCAGGAAACCGCGCTCCGCGAAGAGCCGTTCGGCGGCCGACAGCAGCTGCAAGCGTCGGTCGGATTTCAACTGGCTGCGACGGTTCGGCGCGTCGGGACGGCCGGGCTGACTCGCCGGGCCGGACGTTGCCATGACGGCCCTCCGTCCACAACTCGTCCGGTCGGTTAATCGTCACTAACGTAGCACGGGCCGATCGCCGCCAGCTTTCGATCGCGCGGTGGCAGCAGGCGTCGGCGACGGTCTAAGTTGGTATCCAACCCAGCCGGAGGAACCGTGGCAGCCACCGGAGCCGCAGACAATCCGCTCTCCTTTGATCGCGGTCCGACCCTGCCCGCCCTGCTCGAGACGACGATCGGCGCCAACTTCGCCGACACCGCCGCCACGTATGCGCAACGGGACGCGCTCGTCGACGTTGCCGCGGAGCGCCGGTGGACGTACGCCGAACTGCGGGCGGCCGTGCGCCGATTGGCGACGGGGTTGGTGTGCGCGGGCATCGGCGTGGGCGATCGGGTGGGCATCTGGTCGCCGAATCGATGGGAGTGGGTGCTCGTCCAGTACGCGACCGCGGAGATCGGCGCGATCCTGGTGACCGTTAACCCCGCGTACCGCGCGAGCGAATTGGAGTATGCGCTAAGACAATCCGGGGTCTCGATGGTGATCGCCGCGCCGCGATTCAAGACCACGGACTATGCCGCGATGTTGGGCGAGGTCGCGCCGCGTTGCCTCGGCCTGCGCGACGTCGTGCTTTTGGACAGCGACCGCTGGGACGAGTTGGCGGGTACTCAAGTCGACCCACCCCTGCTGGACGAGATCGCCGCGACGCTGGATCGCCACGATCCGATCAACATCCAATACACTTCCGGCACAACGGGATACCCGAAGGCAGCCACGCTGAGCCACCGCAACATCCTCAACAACGGCTACCTGGTGGGCGAACTGCTCGAGTACACCGCGCAGGATCGGATCTGCATCCCGGTGCCCTTCTATCACTGCTTCGGCATGGTGATGGGAAATCTCGCGGCCACCAGCCACGGTGCGTGCATGGTGATCCCGTCGCCCGCCTTCGAGCCGGCCGCCACCCTGCGCGCGGTGCAGGCCGAACGGTGCACCAGCCTCTACGGCGTCCCGACGATGTTCATCGCCGAGCTCGGCCTGCCGGAATTCGCCGACTACGAATTGAGCAGCCTGCGCACCGGGATCATGGCCGGCTCCCCGTGTCCGGTCGAGGTGATGCGCAAGGTGATCGAGCGCATGCACATGCCGGGCGTGTCGATCTGTTACGGGATGACCGAAACGAGCCCGGTCTCGACCCAGACGCGCACGGATGACTCGCTGGAACGGCGCGTCGGAACGGTCGGCCGGGCGGGTCCGCATCTGGAGATCAAGGTGGCGGACTCGACGACCGGCCAGACCGTGCCGCGCGGCGTGGCCGGCGAGTTCTGCACGCGGGGCTATTCGGTGATGGCCGGCTATTGGAACGACCCAGAGCAGACGGCGCAGGTCGTCGACGCGGACGGGTGGATGCATACCGGCGATCTGGCCGTGATGGACGCGTGCGGGTACATCGAGATCACCGGGCGGATCAAGGACATCGTCGTTCGCGGCGGTGAGAACATCTCGCCGCGCGAGATCGAGGAATTCCTGCACACCCACCCCGACATCGTCGACGGCCACGTCATCGGGGTGCCCGACGCTCGGTACGGGGAGGAACTCATGGCGGTGGTCATGCTGCGGGACGGGGCGCCGAAACTGACGATCGAGGGCTTGCGCGATTTTTGCGCGGGCCGGATCGCCAGGTTCAAGGTCCCGCGCTATCTGTGGATCGTCGACGATTTCCCGATGACCGTCACCGGCAAGGTGCGCAAAACCGAGATGCGACAACGGGCGATCGAGTACCTCCGTGGCCGAGATTGAGTGCCCATGCCTCGCTGGACGCGGCGGCATGCGCGATGGTACCCTCACCTCAGTTAATCAAAATTAACCGAAATGTGGAGCGCCCCGGACGGCAAGGAGGCTGCTGCGGCGATGGACACGGTGGTGGCAAACCTCGATCAGGCGACGTCATTCGCCGATCAGCACCGCCGGCTGGTTGGTGAATTGAACGCCAAGCTGGCGGCGGCGGCTCTGGGCGGCAACGAACGCGCGCGCGAACGGCACGTCAGCCGCGGCAAGCTGCTGCCGCGTGAACGGGTGGACCGCCTCCTCGATCCGGGCAGCCCGTTCTTGGAGCTGGCTCCGCTGGCCGCGGGCGGCATGTACGGCGACGAGTCTCCCGGAGCCGGCATCATCACCGGCATCGGCCGAGTGTCGGAGCGCGAGTGCGTGATCGTCGCCAACGACGCCACGGTCAAGGGCGGCACCTATTACCCGATGACGGTCAAGAAACACCTGCGTGCGCAGGAAGTCGCGCTGCAGAATCTCCTGCCGTGCATCTACCTGGTCGACTCCGGGGGCGCCTTCCTGCCGCGCCAAGACGAGGTCTTTCCCGATCGCGAACATTTCGGGCGGATCTTCTACAACCAGGCGACCATGAGCGCCAAGGGAATTCCGCAAGTGGCGGCGGTGCTCGGGTCGTGCACGGCGGGCGGCGCCTACGTGCCGGCGATGAGCGATGAGGCCGTCATCGTGCGCGAACAGGGCACGATCTTTCTCGGCGGCCCGCCACTGGTCAAGGCCGCGACCGGAGAGATCGTCACTGCCGAAGAGCTCGGGGGCGGCGACCTGCACTCCCGGGTCTCCGGTGTCACCGACCACCTCGCCGACGACGACGAGGACGCGCTGCGCATCGTCCGCTCGATCGCAGCCACCTTCGGGCCGCGCGAGCCCAGCCAGTGGGAAGTGCGGCGTTCGGTCGAGCCCACGCACCCGCAGACGGAGCTCTACGACGTCGTGCCGCCGGATCCGCGGACGCCCTACGACGTGCACGAGGTCATCGTGCGGCTGGTCGACGGCGGCGAATTCACCGAATTCAAGGCCAAATACGGCAAGACCCTGGTGACCGCCTTTGCGCGCATCCACGGCCACCCCGTCGGGATAGTCGCCAACAACGGCGTGCTGTTCAGCGAATCTGCTTTGAAGGGCGCACATTTCATCGAGCTGTGCGACAAGCGCAAGATACCGCTGCTGTTCCTACAGAACATCGCCGGCTTCATGGTCGGACGCGACTACGAGGCCGGCGGCATCGCCAAGCACGGCGCCAAGATGGTCACTGCGGTGGCCTGCGCACGAGTGCCCAAGCTGACCGTTGTGATCGGCGGATCCTATGGCGCCGGCAACTATTCGATGTGCGGCCGGGCATATTCGCCCCGCTTCCTGTGGATGTGGCCGAATGCGCGGATCTCGGTGATGGGCGGCGAGCAGGCCGCGTCGGTGCTGGCCACCGTTCGCGGTGAGCAGCTGGCCGCGTCCGGCTCACCCTGGTCGGCCGACGAGGAGGAGGCGTTCAAGGCGCCCATCCGCGAGCAGTACGAGAACCAGGGCAACCCGTACTATTCGACGGCCCGGTTGTGGGACGACGGCATCATCGACCCGGCCGACACCAGAACGTTTGTCGGGCTTGCCCTTTCGGTGTGCGCGCACGCGCCGCTGGACTCCGTCTCCTACGGCGTCTTCCGGATGTGAGTGCAGTGTTTGACACCGTCTTAGTAGCCAACCGCGGCGAGATCGCGGTGCGCGTGATCCGGACCTTGCGTCGGCTGGGGATCCGTTCGGTGGCTGTCTACAGCGACGCCGACGTCACGGCGCGGCATGTGATCGAGGCCGACGAAGCGGTGCGGCTGGGACCCGCCGCGGCCCGCGAGAGCTACCTGGACATCGGCAGGGTGCTTGATGCCGCGGTGCGCACCGGTGCGCAGGCGATCCACCCGGGCTACGGGTTCCTCTCGGAGAATGCCGATTTCGCTGCCGCGTGCGAACGCATCGGGGTGGTGTTCCTGGGGCCGCCGGCACAGGCGATAGAGGTGATGGGCGACAAGATCACCGCCAAGAATGCGGTCTGCGCCTTCGACGTGCCCGTGGTGCCCGGTGTGGCGAAGGCGGGATTGACCGACGACGACTTGGTCGCGGCGGCCGCTGAAGTCGGTTACCCGGTGCTGATCAAGCCGTCGGCGGGCGGCGGCGGCAAGGGCATGCGGATGGTGGACGAGCCGGCCCGGCTGCGCGAGGCACTGGTGAGCGCACGGCGGGAGGCCGCGTCCTCATTCGGTGACGACACGCTGTTCCTGGAACGGTTTGTGTTGCGGCCCAGGCATATCGAGGTGCAGGTGCTCGCCGACACGCACGGCAACGTGGTGCATCTGGGCGAGCGTGAATGCAGCCTGCAGCGGCGCCACCAGAAGGTCATCGAAGAGGCGCCCTCAGCGCTGCTTGATCCCCAGACTCGGGCGCGGATCGGTGCGGCGGCCTGCAACACCGCCCGCAGCGTCGACTACGTCGGGGCGGGCACCGTGGAATTCATCGTGTCCGCCGCCCTCCCGGACGAGTTCTTCTTCATGGAGATGAATACCCGCCTGCAGGTTGAACATCCGGTGACCGAAGCGGTTACCGGACTGGACCTGGTGGAGTGGCAGCTCCGGGTGGCCGCCGGCGAGAAACTGGCGTTCGCCCAGGACGACATCGAATTGCGCGGGCACGCGATCGAGGCCCGGGTGTACGCCGAGGATCCGGCACGTGGATTTCTGCCCACCGGCGGTCAGGTGCTGCAGGTTTTCGAGCCGTCTGGCGACGGCGTGCGGGTGGACTCATCGCTGCTGCCCGGCACGCTGGTCGGCAGCGACTACGACCCGATGCTGAGCAAGGTGATCGCGTACGGAACCGACCG
>DASSGQ010000190.1:0-8510 GCA_035693385.1 Mycobacterium sp. | reverse complement strand
GTCTTTGACGGTGATCAGCCCGGTCAGCCGGCCGTGACCGTCGACGACGGGCAGCTTCTCGATCTTGTTGCGGCGCAACAGCCCCAGCGCCGCGTCGGCGCTGACACCCTCCTGCGCGGTGATCAGCGGGGCCTTGGTCATCACCTCGGCGACGTGGCGCGTCGAGTCGACCTCGAATCGCAAATCGCGGTTGGTGATGATGCCGACCAGCGCGCCGGACTCGTCGACCACCGGCAGCCCGGAGATCCGGAACCGGGCGCACATCGCCTCGACCTGGGCCAGGGTGTTGTCCGGTCGGCAGGTGACCGGATCGGTGACCATCCCGGCTTCGGAGCGCTTCACCATTTCGACCTGGCCGGCTTGTTCCGCGACCGGCAGGTTGCGGTGCAGCACACCCATGCCACCCGCCCGGGCCATCGCGATGGCCATCCGTGACTCTGTGACCGTGTCCATCGCCGAGCTGACCAGCGGCACTTTGAGCCTGATCTTCTTGGTCAGCTGGCTGGAGGTGTCCGCGGCGGCCGGAACCACATCAGAAGCGGCGGGCAGCAGCAGGACGTCGTCGAAGGTGAGCCCCAGCATCGCCACCTTGTGCGGGTCGTCGCCCCCGGTGGGCACCGGTGCATCGGCAAGGCCGGAAACCGGAGCGCCGCGCACGAACGAGCTGGCGACCAGCGGGGAGCTGTCTTCAAGGTGGGACGTGCCACGGGACATCGGCGGGGCCCTCCATACGCGTCCGGAGTGAGAAACCCATCCTATCGGCTCGACTTCTTCCAGTGGCGATGCACGCCGTGGGACGGCGCGGGACAGCGCCGCGCAATAGCCGGCAATAGGGTGCAGCCGGGACTCGCTTTCCCGCGCGTCCCACCCGCCCCACGCTACGAAACGGCGGGTCGCGTCCTGCTGGCGTTTTGACGGCCCGCTTGCGTACGCTAGAGGGCGTGCGCGACCACCTCCCGCCGGGTTTGCCGCCCGACCCATTCGCCGACGACCCCTGCGACCCGTCGGCGGCACTGGACGCCGTCGAGCCCGGACAACCCCTGGATCACCAAGAGCGGATGGCGGTCGAGGCCGACCTCGCCGATCTGGCCGTGTACGAGGCCCTGTTGGCGCACAAGGGGATTCGCGGACTCGTCGTGTGCTGCGACGAGTGCCAGCAAGACCACTACCACGATTGGGACATGTTGCGGGCCAACCTGCTGCAACTGCTGATCGACGGCACCGTCCGCCCACACGAGCCCGCCTACGACCCCGAACCGGACTCCTACGTCACATGGGATTACTGCCGGGGATACGCCGACGCCTCGCTCAACGAAGCGACATCAGACGCCGACGGATTTCGCCGCCACTGAGCTCCCCGCAGCTTACTGTGCGCCGTCCGGCGCCGGCGAAGACGGCGTGGGCGTCTGCCAGTGATGCCGATGCCGACCCGACGACGGGCTCGGTGACGCGCTCGCTGACGGAGACGGCGGAGTGGCCGCGGTCGGCGGTTTGACGCTCGGACTGGGCGAGACCCGCGGGGGGGTCGAGGCGACCGGGGCGCTCGGCACCTGCGTCGCTGAGGCCGGCAACGTAGCGTTCGGGTTGCGTGATTCCACCTTGGTGTTGAGCAGATTCACCTCGTCCATCAGGTCGTGCCTGCTGGTCCCGTCGTCCATGGATTGCACGGTGCTGCTGACCTCGGCCAGCTGATTCTGCGCCTGACTCCATTGGCCCTGGTCGATCATTTGCTGAACCTTCGCCAGATCGGCCTTGGCGGACAGCGTGATCTGATCGTCGTTGACCCTCGGCTGGTCGAAGAACATCGCGTGCAGGCCGTACAGCGTGTCCCCGGGGCGGGCCTCGACCACCATGGCCCCGAACCCGCTTAGGACCAACAGGGTCGCGGCAACCGATCCGACGGCCGCCAGGCCGCGTCGGGCATGCCGGCGCTCGGCCATCCCCTCGCGCAGCGCTCCGAAGGCCTCCTCGGGCGATACCAATGCACTGGCCGGCGGCCACCTCAGGTTGTCGCGCCAGTCCTCCAGCAGGGCGGCCAGCGCCTCAAAATTGGGGTCGCTGGGGTCGTCGAGGTCAATCGACCGGCGTTCGGCGAGCGCGTCGAGGAGCAGATCGGTGCGGGTCATTTCGTCCAGCGCGGAGTGGTCGCCGCGCGCGAAATCATATTCAGGCATAGTCACCCGCCGCGACGATCTCGGACTTGAGCCGTGACAGCGCACGGTGCTGGGCCACCCGGACCGCGCCCGTGGTGCTGCCGACGGCCGCGGCGGTCTCCTCGGCGGACAGCCCGACAACCACGCGCAGGATCAGGATCTCGCGCTGCTTGGCGGGCAGGATCTCGAGCAGTTCACTCATCCGGCTGACCGAGTCGGCTTCGATGGCCATCTGCTCCGGTCCCGCGTCCGACGACCAGCGCTCGGGAACCGATTCGGCGGGGTAGGCGAGATCACGGCCGGCGGCCCGGTGCGCGTCGGCGACCTTATGGGCCGCGATGCCGTACAGGAAGGCCAAAAAGGGGCGCCCCCGGTCCCGGTATCGCGGCAGCGCGGTGATGGTGGCCAAGCACACCTCCTGAGCTACGTCGTCCGCTGACAGGCCACCCCGCTCGGCTGGGCCGACTCTGGCGCGGCAATATCGCACGACGATCGGACGGATGGTCTCCAGCACCTCCCGTAGTGCCTTCGGGTCCCCCGCCACGGCCTCCGCAACCACAGCGTCGAGACGTTCCGCTTGAATTGTCATCGACGGCGGTATCTCCAACGTTACGAACGGGACACATCGCGGGCTAACTACCGCAATGACAATAACGGCCCGGAGGCCGTTTCAAGCGGAACGCCACGCGCCCCCGGCGCGCCGCACCTGGCCTGCGCAGATATCCCGGATTTCACGCAACTTCTGTGCCGAAAGCGTGTCGTTTCCGATATCAATCAGCAAGCAAGCCAGTGCCCAGCGCAGCGGCAGCAGTCGCAGCCTGCCGGTGGCGTCCAGCGCCGCCTCCGCGACCGCGCGGGCGCGCCCGGTGGCGCCGGCGCTACACAGGGCGGCGGCCAGCACCACCTCGCTTTTGACCCGGTGTCGCGCCGACGGGACGGCCATGGCCCGGGTCAGCTCGACCGCCGCCTCGGCGTGACCCACGGCCGTCGCGCCTTCTCCGGACACCATCGCCAGCTCGGCGGCCACCCATTGCCGGCGCACCGGAAGCCGGTCTGAAACTTCCGGCCCGGACACCAGCGCGGCGTCCGCGCGAGTCAATAGTGTTGCGGCGGCTGCCAAGCGGCCGACGCCCAGCGCGTCGGCGGCCAGCCCGATCAGCGCGTCGGCGCGGGCCTCGGGATCGGTGCCCGCCAGCGCCATGGCGCGCCCGTCCCAGCCTCGCGCCAGGGTGTGCCAGCCGAGCTGGCGCAAAAACGACGCCTGGGTGCTGTGCGCCAGCGAAACCAACCGACCGGCCGGACCGGCGCGACGCAGCTCCGCCAGATCGCCGTAAGCGCTGCCGTAGCGGCCTTGCCCGCCCGCGGCGACCGCGCGCAACCACAGTTGAAGTGGCGTGGTAGCGGCCGGCAACGGCCAGCTGTCGGGCCGGTCCCCGAAGGCGGCGGCGGCCAACTTTCGGTCAATCTTCGAAGTGTGAGGAGATTCAATCACGGTGATAGTAGTAAACACTTCGTGGTGTCTGTGTTACCGAACTGTTAATCGCCATCCGGCGTGTACTAATTGCGTTCCGCGCCCCCCTGCGGCCTGAGCTGGGAAATCTCAGTTTGATCAAGTACCTGGTAGCACGGCTCTCGGTCGACAAATCGTTAGCAGATGAACGGCGAGTAAATTCTGCTCCAACGCTTATATATTTTGGCGGGCTAACGGGCTATTGACGGAAATTCGCCGTCGCCCCTAAGTTCTAGGTCTGACGGGTAGTCATCGGTGACTCCACTCCAAATCAGTTGCACTGTCGCTTCGCGAACCTGGCCTTCTGGGCGGTGCCGTGCAGAGAGGGAATGATCCAATGCCACAACCGGAGCAACTACCTGGACCCAACGCCGACATATGGAACTGGCAATTGCAAGGCCTGTGCCGCGGCGTTGACTCTTCGATGTTTTTCCACCCCGACGGCGAGCGTGGCCGCGCCCGCATGCAGCGCGAGCAGCGCGCCAAGGAGATGTGCCGGCGTTGCCCGGTGATCGAGCAATGCCGTTCTCACGCGCTCGAAGTTGGCGAGCCGTACGGGGTTTGGGGCGGCCTGTCGGAATCGGAGCGCGACCTGCTCCTGAAGGGCGACATCGGCCGCAACCGCGGCATCCGCCGCTCGGCCTGATCGGCACGATTGCCTGACCCGGTCGGCCCGCCTCAACGGGTGGGTCGGCCGGCCCTGCCATTGCGCCGGCGCGCACGCCTCAACGTTCGTTGACAGGTGCTCGCCGGCTCGTGCACCCGCGTTGATCAACCCTGCACCGTGGGGCGAATGGTGATCTCGCCGATCTCGACGTCGTGTGGCTGTTCGATCGCGAAGGCGACCGCTCGTGCCACGGCCTCCGGCTCGATGCCGAAGTCATTCATGTTGTGTCGGATTTGCTCCCGGACCTCGGGGTCATCGATCGACGCGTCGAGTTCGGTGCGGACATAGCCCGGCGATATCGCCGTGGTTCGCACCACGCCGTCGGTCGATTCCTGGCGCAGCGCTTCCATGACGGTGCGCACGGCATTCTTGGTTGCCGCATACACCGCCATGCCGGGCACGATCTTTAGTCCGGCAGTCGACACGGTCGTCACGAAGTGACCCTGGCCTTGTCGCTGGAACACCGGATATGCCGCGGCGATGCCATAGAGCACCCCACGGAGATTGACATCGATCATCGTTGACCATCCATCGACGTCAAGACCCGACAGGGGCCCGATCTTGCTGATACCGGCGTTGCTCACCAGCACATCGAGCCGCCCGAACGTCTCCGCCGCGCGGGCGACGAGTCGCTCGAGGTCGGCGCGGCGGGCAACGTCCGCGGCACAGGCAACAGCTTGGCCACCGCGCTGGCGAATCTCACCGGCAAGTTCATCAAGTCGCTCGACCCGGCGTGCACCGAGCACCACCGCTGCACCACGCTGCGCAAGCAGGCGCCCCGTCGCCTCGCCGATGCCGCTGCTTGCTCCCGTGATCGCGACGACTTTGCCCTCGATACCCGCCATTTCGACCCCTTACCATCTCGGCGCACCGCTCGCGCCGGTTACCTGATCGAGTCTCGCTGACCGGCGATTGCGGCCACGCGCGCCCTCGGTGAGCAACCGGGCGGGGGCGTCTCGCGAGAAGACGGACCAAGAAGGAATAGCCTCGCGCGAGGCGGGGGTTGCACTGGCAATGAGCGCATCAGACACCGCGACAAACGACCTCGGCCGATTCGGTTTTTTCGGACTCGGCGCCACGCCCGAGCAAGCGCAGGAGATCGAACGGCTAGGCTACGGCACGGTTTGGGTCGGCGGTTCGCCGCCGGCCGAATTGTCCTTCGTTGAGCCGCTTTTGGCGTCGACTACCACGCTGAAGGTGGCCACCGGCATCGTCAACATCTGGACGGCGGCCGCCAAGCCCGTCGCCGAGTCGTTTCACCGCATCAACGCCGCCTACCCCGGCCGCTTCGTGCTTGGCATCGGGGTCGGCCATCCCGAGGCCCAGGCGCAATATCGGAAGCCGTACGAGGCCCTGGAGTCATACCTCGACGAGCTCGACGAATACGGCGTACCGGCCGATCAACGTGTGCTCGCGGCGCTCGGGCCGCGGGTGCTGAGACTGTCGGCCGAACGCAGCGCCGGGGCGCATCCCGCCAACGCCACGCCCGAACACGCCGCGCGGGCCCGCGCGATCATCGGGCCGAACGCACTGCTGGCGCCCGTACACAATGTGGTGCTGACCAGTGACGCCGACGAGGCACGCGCCATCGGGCGCACGGCGCTGGACCGCTACTTCGGCCTGACGAATTATGTGAGCAGCTGGAAGCGGTTGGGTTTCACCGATGCCGACGTCGCCAGGCCCGGCAGCGACAGGCTGATCGACGCCTTGGTCGCATACGGGACGCCCGACGACATCGCCAGGCGCCTGGACGAGTATCTGAGCGCCGGCGCCAACCACGTCGCGCTCCTGGTACACGGCGCGCCGGAGAAGGTGTTGCCGACGTTGTCCGAACTCGCTGGGCCGCTTGGCCTGTCCCGTTAGAGAATTGCAGCTTGGCGCGGCATTCCAACGCTCGAGGAGAGTGGCGTGACAACACGCGAAATCGGCCGGGAAGCGGCGACGTCCGAGGGCACGGTGACCGTCGCGGAGACGGGTACGGGGACTTATACCCAGCAGATCACCGTCGGACAGCATCGGCTCGTCGCCGACGAGCCACAGCCGATCGGCGACGACGCGGGGCCGACACCCTACGATCTGCTGTTGGCCGCGCTTGGGGCATGTACCTCGATGACCATTCGGATGTACGCCAACCGTAAGGGCTGGCCACTCGAGCGGGTTCGAGTGACGTTGCGGCACTCACGCATTCACGCGAAAGACTGCGCCAACTGTGAAACTACCGACGGATGGATCGATCATATTGATCGATCCATCGGGTTAACCGGCGACCTCGACGAGACTCAGCGGCAGCGGTTGTTGCTCATCGCCGAACGCTGTCCGGTTCATCAGACCCTGACCTCAGAGGTGGACGTCGCCACGTCCTTGCGCTAGCAGCTGCGCATATAGCCGTGCGTGGTCTTGTCGTCATCGATGGGCCGCGCCGTTTTGACGGCGGCCCATCGGGGTAGGCCCAGGCCATGAAAAAGGGCTTGAAAAGGGAAGCAGCATTAGCGGCCGCGATGCTCGCCGCGGGCAGCGCAGCGTTAGGCGCATGCACAAACGAGCGCAGTAGCCAATCCACTACGTCACCGGCCACCGGCGCGCCGCCCGGCACAGAGAGCATGACCACGCAGGTGAAGAGCGCCGACGGGACGCTGGTCGCCAACGCCACCATCGATTTCGCGAATGGCTACGCGACGGTGACCCTCGAGGCCGTACCCAACCAGGTCTTGTCCCCGGGTTTCCACGGGCTGCATATCCACTCGGTGGGCAAATGCGAGGCCAATTCGGTTGCGCCCACGGGAGGCGCGGCCGGGGACTTCAACTCCGCCGGCGGCCATTTTCAGGCGCCGGGCCACACCAGTTACCCCGCCAGCGGCGACCTGACCTCTCTGGAAGTGCGCTCCGACGGCTCGGCGAAGCTCGTCACCACGACCAACTCGTTCACCGCGGCGGACCTGAGGAATAGCTCGGGTACTGCGCTGATCATTCACCAGGACCCGGATAACTTCGGCAATATCCCTGCCGAGCGCTACACCCAGAAAAACGGCACCCCGGGCCCGGACGCAGAGACGCTGGCCACTGGTGACGCGGGCAGGCGGGTGGCCTGCGGTGTGATTGCCGCGACGGCGGCGACGACGACCTCGTCCACCGCCACGACACCTACCGTCACGACGACCACGACGACGGTCGAGGTGCCGGCGCCGTCCACGAGCACCAGCACCGTCACGGTTACCAGCGTCCCGGCCGTCACGCCCACGCCGACGAAGACGATACCGACTACCAGCCTTCCGCCGGGCTGACGTGCTGAACGGACGAAGCCTCCCGGACGAGCGTGATTCATAGCTCACCCACAAAACCAGCAGGCCCCCTGCCCAGGTCGCCGCCCTAGGTTTGGCCTCACTCGAACCAATCGGTGGTTCGACGAGCCCACCCAGAAGGAAGTCAAGATGAACCCAGTCGGGATGCGATGGAGTGTCTTAGGTGCCGTGCCGGTTGCCCTGGCCGGGACGGCGGTGGCGGTGTTTATCGGATTGAGCGGGATGGAATCTCAACCCGCGATCCCGCACACAGTTTCGTCGGTCCCGGGTTCCATCAGGTTGGCCGATTCCGACCAGGATCAGCTGAATCAGATGGAGCAACAGCAGGCTCAGCAGACGGCGCAGCAATCCGAAGATCTCGCCCAGCAAGAGCAGCAGCAGGTCGATCAGCAGAACGCATTCAATGAGTCGATGACGGCTGGGAACAACTAACGCACGTGAACCGACCGCGACTGAAGTCGCCGCTCAGCGTCATTCGGTCGCGGGCTCGGCAATGGCGCGTACCCGCACCAGTAGGACGAAACCATCGGGACAGCCTTCATGTGGTGTCTGCGTCTCCATCATCCGGTGCCAGCCCTGCCTGCCTGAGCAGCCGGCGCAGGTCCACGACCATCTGCGCGTCGATGTCTTTCCCACGCGGCGCCTCGAGCACTTCAGTTTCGGGACCCAACGTCACTCGAAATTTGCCATTGCGCTCTTCGGCAGTCGTTCCGACGTAATCGAGCAGCGACAAAACTTCACGCCACTCGATATTGCCGCTGGTCGGATGGGTGAAGATTTTCCCGAGAGTATCCCGGTGATGACTGCTGAGATGCACGTCCATGGGCCGTCCTGCCGAGCTGGATAGACGAACTCGATCGTGTCACATTCCCACGCCCCTT
>DASSGQ010000189.1:0-4523 GCA_035693385.1 Mycobacterium sp. | reverse complement strand
CACCAGATAACTCAGGAGATGCGCGACGCCGCACAGCGTTTCGCCGAGCCGGGCTATCGGGCGCTCGCATCACCCGGATAGCTCGGCCGTTTGCTCACGATGTTGGGTTGGCCTCTGCCGAGCCATGATGAAAACGGTTATCGTTCTCGTTGTGACTGTCGTATCCACCCGGTTGCGCCGCGCGTCTGTCGGCGCCGCCGCGCTCGCGCTTGCGGTGACGGGGTGTTCGACGAGCCAGACCAAGGCGGGCAACACCGACGCGGCGTCCTGCCCTGGCGCGCCGGTAGCCGTGGTGGTCAGCGTCGACCAGTGGGGCGACATCGTGTCCGAACTGGGCGGCTCGTGCGCGAGCGTCAAAACGGTGCTGGCCAGCTCCTCGGTGGACCCGCACGATTACGAGCCTTCGCCGGCGGACGCGGCGTCCTTCACGGACGCCAAGCTTGTCGTGGTCAACGGAGCCGGCTACGACGCTTGGGCAGCCAAACTCGCCGCCAGCTCCGCCGCCGCGGCCCCCGTGGTGAGTGCCGCCGCGGTCACCAAGACACCCGACGGCGCGAACCCGCACCTGTGGTATCAGCCGGCGGCGGTGCCGGCGGTAGCCGACGCGGTGACCGCCGCGTTGAGCAAGCTCGACCCGCAGGCCGGCGACTACTTCAGCCAGCGCCGATCGCAGTTCACCGCCACAATGGCGCCCTACGGCAGCCTCGTCGACAAGATCAAGGCCGAAGCCGCGGGCAAGTCGTATGCGGCCACCGAAACGGTGTTCGACTATCAGGCACAGGCGTTGGGCCTGGTCAACAAGACCCCCGAGGGCTATCAGCGGGCCTCGGCCAACGAATCGGATCCCGCACCGGGAGACATCGACGCGTTCCGCACGCTCCTGGCCGGCCGAGGCGTCGACGTGTTGGTCTACAACACCCAGACCGAGGGTTCGATCCCCCAGCAGATCCGTGCCGCCGCCGACAGTGCGCACGTCCCGGTCGTCAACGTGACCGAGACCGTGCCGCCCGGGCAGACCTCGTTTGAAAGCTGGCAGTACGCCCAGCTCGTCGCATTGGGCAAGGCGCTCGGTGTCGCTGTCTGAGCTGGTTGGCGCTCCGCCCGCGCTGACGTTCACCGACGTCAGCGCGGTACGCGGCGGACTGCTCGTCTGGTCGCATGCCACCTTCACCGTGCCGACCGGCGGCATCGTCGCTGTCATCGGACCCAACGGGGCCGGCAAGACCACCCTGCTGCAGATGGTACTCGGCCTGATCCCGGCGGCCACCGGCCGGCTGGAGGTGTTCGGCCGTCCACCCGGCCAGGCCAACGACAGGATCGGCTACGTACCGCAGCACTACGCCGACGGGTCTGGGGAAGCCATCCGCGCCGCCGACGTGGTGCTGCTCGGGCTCACCGGGACCCGGTGGGCGTTCGGGCGCAGCACCGCGGCCCAACGCAAGCAGGTCGACCGGGCGTTGGCCGCCGTGGAGGCCACCGAGATCGCCGGCCGGCGGTTGTCGACACTGTCCGGAGGCCAACGTCAACGCGTCGCGATCGCCGCGGCTCTGGTGGCGCAACCGCAGCTGCTGATCCTCGACGAACCGCTGGCGTCGCTGGATCTGCACAGCCAGCGCGACATCGTCGCATTGCTCGCCCGTCTGCAAGCCGAGCTGGCCGTGACCATCCTGGTGGTCGCCCACGATCTCAACCCGCTGCTGCCCATCCTGGACAGCGCGATCTACCTGCTGGACGGGCATCCGCACTACGCGCCCATCGACGACGTCGTGGACGATGTGTTGCTGACCAATCTGTACGGCACTCCGATTCGGATCGCGCATCACCTCACCGGCGAGCGGCAGATGCGGAACGCACTGTGACCGCCCACGTCGTCGCCATGGCCTACCAACCCAATTGGTGGCCGATTCTGACCTCGGGATTCATGGGCAACGCCCTGATCGGCGGGACCATCGTCGCGCTGGCGGCGGGGCTTATCGGCTACTTCGTGGTGGTGCGTCAGACCGCCTTCGCCGCCCACGCGCTGGCTCACATCGGATTTCCGGGCGCGACCGGGGCGGTCCTGCTGGGCGTGCCGGTCGCGGTGGGGCTGGGCGTGTTCTGCGTCGGCGGGGCCCTGGTGATCGGCGTGCTGGGCAAGCGCGCCGCCGATCGCGAAGTGGTCACCGGGACCGTCCTGGCCATGGCGACCGGCCTCGGTCTGTTCTTCAACTCGCTGGCCACCAAGAGCTCCAGCACGGTGACCAACGTGCTGTTCGGCAACCTGCTGGCGGTCTCCCACAACCAACTGGTCGGCTTCGCGATCCTGCTGCTGGTGCTGGGGCTCGGCATCGGCATCATCTACCGCCCCCTGCTGTTCAGCTCGGTCAACGCCCTGGTCGCCGACGCCAAAGGCGTGCCCGTGCGCGCATTGTCGATGATCTTCATGGCGCTGCTCGGGCTGACCATCACGATGGCCGTTCAGGCCGTCGGCACGCTGCTGCTGTTCGCGCTGGTCGTCACCCCCGCCGCGACGGCGATCATGCTGACCCCCCGGCCGGTGCTGGCCATGGTCGCCTCGACGGCGATCAGCCTGAGCGCGGTGTGGCTCGGACTGGGCGCTTCGGCGATGTTCAACCTGCCGCCGAGCTTCCCCATCGTCACCATCGCCTGCACCGTCTGGGCGGTCGTCTGGGCCGGCAGCCGCCGTCGGGGCGCCGTTCAATTCGCGGAAAGATCCACCGAAGCCTCGCCAGCGACGGACCCGTCGCCCAGGCCGGCCACGGCTACCCGGGGGGCTTGACGGCTATCGCCCCGCCGACTGCCATAGCGGCGGCGGAGTTTCTCTCATCCGCGGTCTCCGTCCTGGGTGTGGTGAGCAGGCGCGTCCTGGGTTTCATCCGCCAGGTCCGCGCAGGGGTCTTCGTGCCAGTCGCCGAATGGATCGTCGTAGTGGAGCCAGTCCTGTGGGGAGCCGAACTCCTCGTCGGTGAGCAGCGCGCCGTGGAGACCGTCGAGGATTTCGGCGGCGTGCGCGCCGCACACCAGGACGGTCATCGCCGTGTGCCGATCGCCGTGCCGTTCGTCCCACCCGAGCTCGGCGAAGGCGCGTCGTTCCGCATCGACGCCGGCCAGCTCAGGGCCCGTCAGGGCGGCCAGCCATTTGCCGGCCGAGCTGACCCGCAAACCGCCGCCGGCGGATTCCAACCACATCGCCTGCTCGGGCCGGCTGGCCAACCACAGCCGTCCCCGGGTTCGGATGACGCCGTCGAGCAGCAGATCCAGACACGCGTGCAGACGGTGCGGATGGAAGGGCCGCCGGGCATTGAACTCGATCAGGTTGATCGGGCCCCGCGAATCCAGGGGCGGCTGTCCGGCGAGCAGCGGACCGTGCGGATCGTCGCTGCGGCCCCGCCGCGCGTCGCGGTACAGGTTGGCCAACGTGCGCTCGACGTCGCCGGCGCCCACAGTGATGCATGCGCGGGGTGGGGCCGGTTGAGCACGACCACATCGGCGAATTCGGCCTAACCGACCACCACCTGGGCCTGGGTGCGTCCGTCGTCCAGCTCGGCGTCACCGAGCGCCTGGCCCAGCCACACCGATGAGTCGACACAGGTCACCACCGCGGCGATCGAGACGTCCATAGCCCCACTCACCTGCGCCTCTCGCCCGACCGGCTGTGGCGTCATGGCCGTGGTCCAGCCCTGCACGAACGACCGGATAGCCTGCGGGCCGCCCCATTGGATCGGTCCCATCACCGACGACGGTGATGCAGCGGCCCTGAGCGATTGGCTGGAGCTTGGCCAATGGGAAAACACGCCCGTGCCAGGACATCTCAACAGGCATCAGCTGTGGGTCCGCGGCGCCGGCCAACGCAATTGAGCTGCGGTGCGCCGAGCCTTCCCGGGCGGGCGCGTCAGTGCGGGTAGGCGTAGGGGTTGGGGGGAGCATCGACGCGCGAGACCATGGTGGCCTGCAGCGTCGGAATCGTGGCCGAATTCGATTGTCTGGGCGTAACTTCGCCCTCGACCCGAAGCCAAGTGTTGTCCGGTAACCCGGCGGTCTGTGCCGCAGCCGGGCCACGCAGATGGATGCGCGCCAGCTGCGCGTCGGCCGCGCAACAGATGATGACGATGCGACCAAGGTCGACGCCTTGCGCCTCGTTGAGGACAAAGCCGGTCACTGTGATCGTCCGATTCGTCAGCGACCCGGTGGTGTCCTGAGCCTCGCGCATCAGCACCTCCGGCAGCGACACTTCCGGAGCCCTGCCCGGGGGCAGCGGCGGAAATGCCCGATTCAGAACGTCATTGGACACCGATGTCACCGAAGGCGCGGCAGCGGACGGCCTCAGCGCCGGGGGTGTGACAAAGATCAGGATCACGATCGGAACGACGAGCAGCCACACTATGCCGGTCCGGTGCGAGTGCACGTGTCCGTGATCAGCCGGCTGATCATCCGACCGGGGTCCGCCGCGCCGGATGTCGCCCACCATCGCCAATACCGCCAGGGCGACGAGCAGCACCCCCGCGGCGGCCAACCACGGCAGC
>DASSGQ010000188.1:0-2937 GCA_035693385.1 Mycobacterium sp. | reverse complement strand
TCCGGTGACCGCGGTAACCAACCCTGAGGTGGCGGCCCTCAACGCCACAGCGGTCCCTGCCGGGGCCGAAGGCATCAATGCCCTGCCGATGGCCCCTCCATTCGGGCAATTCAGCGGAAACCGTTATGGGCGAATTCTTCCGACGTACGGGTTCAAGCCCTCGGTGATGGCCAAGCCCCCCGCCGCAGGATGACACAGGCGGGGGTCAATCCGTGGAGCCTAGGGGAATCGAACCCCTGACACCCGCCTTGCAAAGGCGGTGCTCTACCAACTGAGCTAAGGCCCCTCGTCGTCACCAGGTGGGCGCACGGGTGCGTCGGCCACCGCCACGTGCCAGACCTCGACGCCGCGTCGCGACCACGCGACCGCTGCTGCTACAGCGATCATTGCCAGCGGCAATGCAAGTCTCACGCAACGTCTTGACGGGCACATGGTTGTGGGCCTAGGAGGACTCGAACCTCCGACCTCTTCGTTATCAGCGAAGCGCTCTAACCGCCTGAGCTATAGGCCCTTACTCGCGTACGGCCGAGCGACGAGATTACCGCAATCGCGGCCCGACCCCCAAAAGCGGGTGGATACGCGCTAGTCGCGGTCGGCCAGCGTCACTTCGATGCCGCCGATCAGATCGGTGGTGAGGTTGTAGACGAACGCGCCGATGGTCGACATCGCGGTCAACAGGACGATGTTGACCAGGCCGATCAGCACAGCGCCGCCGAAGATGGTCCCGCTGGAGACGAGTTCACCGCTGCTGCCGCTGGTGTTGTTCAGCAGGTCGCCGACGTTGCTGTTCAGCTTGGCCCAGACGCCCATGCCGCCGAGCACGAGGTAGAGGAACGCCACCGCGATCATCCAAACGAAGAACAGTGCCACCGAGAGCATCAGGGACACCTTCAACGTGCTCCACGGGTCGATCCGGCGGATCTGCATGCTGGCCCGAACCGGACCGCGGGTTCGCCGCGACACCTGCACACGGTTTTCCCGAGTTTCCCGGGTTTCTCGGCTGTCTCTGCTTTCCGGGATCGCAGGACGAACCGATCCCGACGTGCTCGCCGCTTCCGCGCCGCTTTCGGGCGCGGTCTTGCGCTGCGGCGGTCGTGGAATGGGGCCGGACAGGTCTGGCAACTCGCTGGCGTAGGCCTCGGAGGGCGGCCCGTCGCCGCGCCCTGCACCGAAATCGTGCGGCGGGTTCTTCGAGTGTGGGGGCGCGCCGGCGGACGGCGCGCCGGTGCCGGAGATGAAGCGGTTCAGCCGCGCGTCGGCGCCGCCGGCCGGGGCCGGCGGCCGGACCTCGGTGTGGGGTTCGGTCGGGCGATGCGCCGACGGCGCGCCCCAGGCACCGCCACGCTGCCAGGGAGGCGATTCACCGGAATCCTGAATACGGCCAGTCGGTGCGGGCGTCGCGCGGTGTGCACCGGCACGCTCGGCCGAGCCGTCCCCATTGAGGTTGTCGCCCTTTTGGGGGGCGCCCGGCTCGTTCGGTGAGGTCACCCCGACACTCCTTAGATTTCCTACCAGGCCGCCCGCGCGGTGGCAGTCGCATTATGTCTGGTCGGGCTGAGTCTAATTACCCAACTCCTCCTCGGGCCCCTCCAAGGCCCGCATCGTCGTCGGGCTGAGTCTAATTGCCCGAGTGCTCTGGCGGGTCGCTGCTTGCCCGCATCGTTACCTGAATCGCCCTACGAATCCGCGGCGCCATCGACTTCGTCGACCACCTCGTCGGCGTTTTCCTCGGCGTTGCGCGCGATCGCCAACAGTGTGTCGCCGTCGCCCAGGTTCATCAACCGGACGCCCTTGGTCTGCCGTCCTGCCTTGCGGACCTGGCGCGCAGCTGTGCGGATTACGCCTCCTACGGAGGTGATCGCATACAACTCGCTGTCGTCGTCCACAATCAGCGCCCCGACCAGCCTGCCACGCCGGCGGTCGTACATCACGGTCAGCACGCCCTTGCCGCCACGTCCCTGCACCGGATACTCGTCGATCCCGGTGCGCTTGGCGTAGCCGCCGGAGGTGGCGACCAGCAGGTAGGTGCCTTCGCGGACCACGTTCAGCGACAGCAGGTAGTCGTCGGCGTTGAACCGCATACCCTGCACGCCGGAGGTAGCGCGGCCCATCGGGCGCAGCGCCTCGTCGGTCGCCGAGAACCGGATGGACTGACCGTTAGCTGAGACCAGCAGCAGGTCGTCGTCGGACGAGCACAACACCGCACCGACCAGCTCATCGCTGTCACGCAGGTTGATCGCCACGATTCCGCCCGAGCGGTTGGAGTCGAAATCGGTCAGCTTGGTCTTCTTGACCAGGCCGTTGCGGGTGGCCAGCACCAGGTACGGCGCGTCCTCGTAGCCGCGGATCTGGATGACCTGCGCTATGCGCTCCTCGGGCTGGAAGGCCAGCAAATTGGCCACGTGCTGACCCCGGGCCGTCCGGGAAGCCTCCGGCAGCTCGTATGCCTTGGCGCGGTACACCCGGCCCTGCGTGGTGAAGAACAGGATCCAGTCATGCGTCGAGCACACGAAGAAGTGCCGGACGATGTCGTCCTGCTTGAGCCCGGCGCCCTGCACGCCCTTGCCGCCGCGCTTCTGGCTGCGGTACAGATCGGTCTTGGTTCGCTTGGCGTATCCGGTCTCGGTGATCGTGACGACGACGTCCTCGCGGGCGATCAGATCCTCGTCGTTGACGTCGCCGTGGGCCGCGATGATGCGGGTGCGACGGTCATCACCGTGCTTCTCGACGATCTCGCCGAGTTCGTCGCGGACGATCCCGCGCTGCCGCTCCGGCTTGGCCAGGATGTCTTCCAGGTCGGCGATCTCGGCTTCGATCCGCGCCAGGTCGTCAATGATGCGCTGGCGCTCCAGCGCGGCCAGCCGCCGCAGCTGCATGTCCAGGATGGCCTGGGCTTGAATGTCGTCGATGTCGAGCAGCTCGATCAGACCGGCGCGG
>DASSGQ010000187.1:0-8428 GCA_035693385.1 Mycobacterium sp. | reverse complement strand
CCATCGTCGCGATCACCAACTCACTACTGGACACGGGCACGTTGGCCGGATCCGGCCTGATCACCACCCCGCATCTGGGCTTCAGGCGTCGCAGCTGCTGCCTGTTCTATCGCGTCCCCGGAAGGTCCGTTTGCGGCGATTGCGTGTTCCGCCGGACACCGCGGCCGAACCGGAGTTGAGCCTGCGCCGCCGACATTGGGTGTGCGTTCCCGGCTTTGGACGTGCATCCAGGGTGGAAAAGCCGTTCAGATCGCGCCACCAGCGCACACTCGACGCCACCAGCGCACACTCGATGGCGCGAGATGGCGCGAGAACGCCGCCTCACCACTGGTCGCGGGGCACGTCGAAGTCGACGCACAACGCCCGCCAAACGTCGCGGGGCTCGACGCCGTCCTCGATCGCCCGGGCGGCGGTCCGACCGTCAAGGCCGGTCAGCACGTGATCTACCAGCACCGATGCGCCGTATGCGGCGCCGAACCGCAGGACAACCCGTTCGTTGAACTCCGTCAGCCGCACGTCAGCCAACATACTGGTCGTCATCACCCCGCGAGAGCCAGCGCTTCGTGACACACCCGCACCGGGTCGGCGACGCCGGCGATGCTGCCGGCCGCCCGTTCGGCGGCCCCCCGGTAGCCGGGCGCAGAGAGCACCTCGTCAACCGCGGCCACCAGCGCGTCGGCGCTCAGCGGGCGAATCAGCCTCGCACTCCCCTGCCGCACCACCCGGTTGGCCATCTCCCACTGATCCCCGCCGCCGGGAACGACCACCAGCGGCACCCCGGCCAGCAGCGACTTGGCCACCATCCCATGACCACCGCCGCAGATCACCAGGTCGGCGTGCGTCAGCAACTCGGATTGACGTCCCAGCCCCACCACCGCCCACGGCGGCGCCGCCAGATCCGCTCCACCCAGGCGGGACACCACCAGGCGCGCACCCACCGGCAGCGTCTGCCCGGGTATCAGGCACTCCAGCGCGACTTCGGCCAACCCTGAGGTCCCGGTCAACGCGGTCGAGGGCGCGACCACCACCACCGGTCCCGGGCCGGGCGGAATCTCCAGCGCCCGGTCGGTCGGCTCGAAGTGCAACGGGCCCACCACGACGGCCTCCTCAGGCCAGTCGGGACGCGGGACTTCCAAAGCGGGCAGGGTGGCGATCAAGCGCCGCAGCGGTCCGGGGTCGACGGCCGGCAGCCCGATCTGCAACCGGACGGCCGCGCGCTGCTTCAGCCCGGCTCGCCAGGACCGCGCCGTCAGCGACCGCATGGTGACGTCCCGCAGCCGGCCGCGGACGCCGATGCCCGGCGCCAGACCACTGCCTATCGGCGGCAACCCCTTGGACGGCAGGTACAGCGGATGCGGGTTGAGCTCGATCCACGGGATTCCCAGCAGCTCGGCGGCCATCCCGCCACCGGCGGTGATGACGTCGGACACCACCAGGTCGGGTGCCAGCTCGCGCAGCGCGGGCACGTTGAGCACGGCCATCCGCGCCGCCCGCCGGTGGATTCTGGCCCCGGCATCGAGGTCCTCGTCCGTGGCCACCAGCCCGTCCAACGGGACAGCGTCGATGCCCGCACCGCCGGCAGCCTCGATCCATTCGCTGCCGGTGAACAGCGTGGGCTCGTCGCCCGCCTCGGCGAAGCGTTGGCACAGCGCGATCGCGGGAAACGAGTGCCCGGGATCCGGCCCGGCGACCACGGCGATGCGCACCCGCCTTACCCTGCCACAGCGTCGTGTCGCCACGCTGGCCTACGCTGGCAATCATGACCGAGCTGACTGGTACAGCCGTTGCGAACACCCGCACGGTCGAAGGTTTTCTGAACGCGCTGCAGGACCAGGATTTCGAAGCCGCCGATGCCGCTTTGGACGACAATCTGATCTACGAGAACGTCGGTTTGCCGACGATTCGCGGGCGCGCCAGAGCCATGAACCTGTTCCGCCGGATGGAGGGCCGCGCGGCCTTCGAGGTAAAGATCCACCGCATCGCCGGCGACGGCGCCGCAGTGCTCACCGAACGCACCGACGCGCTGATCTTCGGCCCGCTGCGGCTGCAGTTCTGGATCTGCGGCGTGTTCGAGGTCCACAACGGAAAAATCACGCTGTGGCGGGACTACTTCGACTTCTTCGACATGTTCAAGGCGACCGCACGAGGCGTGGCGGCGCTGGTGGTGCCCTCGCTCAGGGCTTCGTTTTAGCCCGCCACGAGACGGAGGGCGACGATGATGAGCGACACGGCGCGCACCAAACCGAATGCATTGCAGTTCGTCCGCTATTGCGCCGGTGGACGGCTGCCGGATTCGATGCGCGAGTGGGTGCGCAACGACCTGGCCGGCAAGGGCGCCACGCGCCGGATGATGGTGCGCGTCGCGGTTCCGGCGGTGCTGGTGCTGGCCCCGTTCTGGCTCATCCCGGCGGCGCTGGACGTCCACCTGAGCATGACGCTGCCGATCCTGATTCCGTTCGTCTACTTCTCGCACGCGCTCAACAAGGTGTGGCGGCGTCACATGCTGGCCGTGCACGACCTGAACCCGGACCTCGTCGACGAACTCGACCGCGAGCGCGACGCACACATTCATCAGGCGTACATCGAACGCTACGGCCCGCGCACGGAATCGGGCCCGCCCCAAAACTCGCCGCCCGGCCACGGCGCCGACGGCTGAGCGCCCCGGCTATCGTCGCGGCAATCCGCCGAGTTCGTCGAACGCCTGCGCCCACCCGATCAGCCGATCGGTGGCCTCCACCAGCTCGGCGCGGTAACGCTGCTGCGACGTCGCCAACGCAATCCCCGTGTCGCCGTTGGCCGAGGACACCAACTGTGCCGCGGCGGTGACCATTTCGTTGTACTGACGAACGCCGGCACTCAATTGCGCGGTGAACGCGTTGATCGTGGGCACCAGATACGGCCGCGACGATTCCGAGTAGTACGCCGCCCGCTCCATCGACGCCACCTCGGTGGCGGTAGCCGCCATCGACGCCGAGGCTCTGTTGGCCGCGGCGGTCAGGTCCCGTATTTCGGCCTGCGGCAACATGGAGCCCCGCTCGATGACCCCCAACAGCGAGAAGAATCCGCGTTCGGAGGCGCCCAGCGCGGACATCGCCGGGCGCGCTGCCGAACCGGCCGGCGGCAGCCGACGAGCGTCGACGGACCGGCGTGCCGGCAGCGGCTCGGATCGCAGCCACCGGTAGCGAAGCAACAGCAACGTCGCCGGGATTGCCATGACGACGGCCACGCCGCCGGTGATCTCCAGCAGCAACGCGAACCAGCCCCACGCGGCCAGCACACCGGTCACCACCACCCAGAACAGGCATCCGGCGGTGAAGATGAGGCCCCACCGCAATGCCCGGCGGCGGCGGCGCAGCAGCCGCGCGCGCGGATCGGTGGCGGCGCTGATCTTCTGGGCCACCAGGTCGGAAAGATCGGCGGCAGCGTTCAGCCCACGCTGCAGCAGCGTGCGCCATGGCCCGCTCTCGGTCGCTTTCACCGCCATGTCAGACCGCCGCGGCGACTACTGACCGAACGGCTTCTCGGCAACCGGTACACCGGTGCTTTCCGCGGGTTTGGGCGAGGCCGGGATCGCCCCGGGGGCCGCAGGGGTCCCGCCGGTCGGCAAGGCTTCGCCACGCATCGACGCGCGGATCTGCTCCAGCCGGGAATGACCGGCCATCTCGATACCGGCCTTCTTAACCTCGAGCATGCGGCCCTGCACGGAACTCTGGGCGAGTTCGGCAGAACCAATTGCGTTGGCGTAGCGCCGTTCGATCTTGTCGCGTACCTCGTCGAGGCTCGGGGTATTGCCCGGGGCGGCGATCTCGCTCATCGAGCGCAGCGATGCGCTGACCTGCTCCTGCATCTTGGCCTGCTCGAGCTGGCTGAGCAGCTTGGTGCGCTCCGCGATCTTCTGCTGCAGCACCATCGAGTTCTGTTCGACGGCCCGTTTGGCCTGAGCCGCGGCCGAGAGCGCCTGGTCGTGCAGCGTCTTGAGGTCTTCCACGCTCTGCTCGGCGGTCACCAGCTGGGCCGCGAACGCCTCGGCGGCGTTGTTGTACTCGGCGGCCTTGGCGGTGTCACCGGCGGCGGTGGCCTGGTCAGCCAGCGTCAGCGCCTGACGCACGTTGACCTGCAGCTTTTCGATGTCCGCCAGCTGCCGGTTGAGCCGCATCTCCAGTTGGCGCTGGTTGCCGATCACTTGCGCCGCCTGCTGGGTCAGCGCCTGGTGCGTCCGCTGGGCTTCTTCGATGGCTTGCTGGATCTGGATCTTGGGGTCGGCGTGCTCGTCAATTTTCGCGTTGAACAGCGCCATGACGTATTTCCAGGCTTTGACGAACGGATTGGCCATGGGTTAGCTCCACCTTCGGGTCTTGTGTGCCGGTGGGCCTTGGACGGGCCCCTGGATTGGCTCTGCGCTCACCTTGTCGCCCAATTTAGTGGGTCAACGCCGATCGCCCCACCCCAGTGCGGTGGATCCTGATCGAGCCGCGCGACCCCGGGGCACTCAGGCCACGGCCAGCGACGCCACCGGTGGGATGACGACCTTGGTGCCGGCGTCGATTCTGGTTGTGCTTGCCGCGCTGGTCGGCGCGCTGTGGGCGGCGAGTTCCTCGCCCGCCATTCGCTCGCCGGCGTCGGTGAGGACCGACGACAACGGCACGTCCAACGCGTCGCAGATCGCGTGGAGCAGCTCGCTGGACGCCTCCTTGCGGCCGCGCTCCACCTCCGACAAGTAGCCGAGGCTCACGCGCGCCACATCCGACACCTCCCGCAGCGTCCGGCCCTGCGACGTCCGGGCCAGGCGCAACACGTCGCCGATGACCTCTCGCACCAATGGCGGCATCCTGCTCCTCCGTCCAGTCACGCCTGCTCAGCAGCCGAACAACCCCATTCAGCAGACACTCACTAGGTGAACGCCGGCAGCGTGGGCGTTGGTTCCCGGTCAGTCGCTCGTCCGGCGCAGTTCCCGGACGGTCGACACCACGTAGTCGATACCCGTGACCACGGTGAGCAGGATCGCGGCGCCCATCACCACGGACGCCACCACCAGGAACGGTCCCGAATGCGGCAGCACGAACAGGCCGATCGCCAGCGCCTGAACCACGGTCTTGACTTTGCCGCCCCAACTTGCCGGAATCACCCCGCGGCGAATCACCGCCAACCGCAGCAGTGTGACCACCACCTCGCGGGTCAGGATCACCGCTGTGACCCACCACGGCAGGTCGCCCAGCATCGACAGGCCGATCAGCGCCGACCCGATCAGGGTCTTGTCGGCGATCGGGTCGACGAACGCGCCGAATTCGGTCGCCATCCCGTAGTTTCGGGCCAGCAGGCCGTCGAAGCGGTCGGTGATGCATGCGATCGCAAAAATCACGAAAGCTACGATGCGACCGGCGATTTGGTGGCCGCCGCCGGCGAACAAGGCGAGCAGGAAAATCGGGACCAGCACCAGTCGCAGCAGGGTCAGGATATTGGCCAGGTTGGCGATGCGGGCGCGGCCCGCCATCGGACTCGTCTGCGGCTGCCCCGACACCGCAACAGAATAACCGTTGACCAGCGAGCACACCCCGGCTGACCATACTGTTACCCGTGACCGAAAGTTCACGGGATTACCGGCCAGTGGTGCGGCGTGCGCGAACCTCGGATGTCGCGGCGATCAAGCAACTTGTCGACACGTATGCCGGCCGAATCCTGCTGGAGAAGAACCTCGTCACGCTGTACGAGGCCGTCCAGGAGTTCTGGGTGGCCGAACACCCGGATATTCCAGGCAGGGTGATCGGTTGCGGGGCGCTGCATGTGTTGTGGTCCGATCTCGGCGAGGTTCGTACCGTCGCGGTCGACCCGGCCGTGACCGGCCGCGGTATCGGCCACGCGATCGTCAATCAGCTGCTGGACGTGGCCCGCGAGCTGCAGTTGAAGCGGCTGTTCGTGTTGACCTTCGAGACGGAGTTCTTCGGCAAGCACGGGTTCACCGAGATCGAGGGCACGCCCGTCACGGCCGAGGTATACGAGGAGATGTGCCGCTCCTACGACATCGGCGTTGCCGAGTTCCTCGATCTGAGCTACATCAAGCCGAACATCCTGGGCAACTCCCGGATGTTGCTGGTTTTGTGAGTCGCCCTTAGTGCACGTTCGGCACTACTCGGCGTCCGTACCGTCGGCGCCGGCCCCGCCGCGGATCAGTGCCAGCGTTCCGGCCAGCTCGTCGGGCTTGACCAGCACCTCGCGCGCCTTGGAGCCCTCGCTGGGCCCGACGATGCCGCGGGTCTCCATCAGATCCATCAGCCGGCCGGCCTTGGCGAAGCCCACCCGCAGCTTGCGCTGCAGCATCGAGGTGGACCCGAATTGGCTGGACACCACCAGCTCCACGGCCTGCAGGAACACATCCATGTCGTCGCCGATGTCAGGGTCGACGTCGGTGCGTTCCCCGGTGGGCTTGGCGGTGGTGACACCCTCGGTGTATTCGGGTTCGGCCTGGTCCTTACACGCCGCGACGACAGCCTGAATCTCCTCGTCGGTGATGTAGGCGCCCTGCAACCGAACCGGCTTGCTCGCACCCATCGGCAGGAACAGGCCGTCGCCCATGCCGATCAGCTTTTCGGCCCCGGCCTGGTCCAGGATCACCCGGCTGTCGATGAGCGACGACGTCGCGAACGCCAGCCGGGACGGCACGTTGGTCTTGATCAGCCCGGTCACGACGTCCACCGACGGGCGCTGGGTGGCCAGCACCAGGTGGATGCCCGCGGCGCGGGCCTTCTGGGTGATCCGCACGATCGCATCCTCGACGTCGCGCGGCGCGGTCATCATCAGGTCGGCCAGCTCGTCGACGATCGCCACCACGTACGGGTAGGGCCGGTACTCCCGCTGGCTGCCCAGCGGCGCCGTGATGGCACCGGATCGCACCTTGGCGTTGAAGTCGTCGATGTGACGCACCCGGGAAGCCTGCATGTCCTGGTAGCGCTGTTCCATCTCGTCGACCAGCCACGTCAGGGCCGCGGCCGCCTTCTTCGGCTGGGTGATGATCGGGGTGATCAGATGCGGAATGCCTTCATAGGGCGTCAGTTCCACCATCTTCGGGTCGATCAGGATCATCCTGACCTCTTCCGGGGTGGCCCGGGTCAGCAGCGACACCAGCATCGAGTTGACGAAGCTGGACTTGCCGGATCCGGTGGAGCCGGCGACCAGCAGGTGCGGCATCTTGGCCAGGTTGGCCGAGATGAAATCCCCTTCGATGTCTTTGCCCAACCCGATCACCAACGGGTGGTGGTCGCGGCGGGTCGACGACGCGGTCAGCACGTCGGCCAGCCGCACCATTTCCCGGTCGGTGTTGGGCACCTCGATGCCGACGGCGGACTTGCCGGGGATCGGGGCCAGCATGCGGACGCTTTCGGTGGCCACCGCATACGCGATGTTCTTCTGCAGCGCGGTGATCTTCTCCACCTTGACGCCGGGCCCCAGCTCGACCTCGTAGCGGGTGACGGTCGGCCCGCGGGTGCAGCCGGTGACGGCCGCGTCGACCTTGAACTGGTTGAGCACCTCGCTGATCGCGTCGGACATCACAGTGTTGGCGGCGCTGCGTTTCTTGGGTGGATCGCCGGCAACCAGCAGGCTTAGCGACGGCAGCGTGTAGGGACCCTCGACGACCCGGTCCAGCTCGTGGGTGTCCTCTTTCGCAGCGGACCGGCCGCGCCGGCGGCTCCGGGTGACGGCAGGTTCGGGAATGGTGGGGATGTCGTCCTCGAGGGGGAGCTGAGAAGAGTCGGCCGACGGCCACGCCTGCGGCTCGTTTTCCGGGCTACTGGACGCGTCGTCGTAGTAACCGTCGGAAAAGTCTTCGCGCGCAGGGGCGTCCGCGTCATCGGTGAACTCGTCCGTGTCGTCGTACTCAGGCCCGTCCTGGTCGCCGTATTCACGCTGGAACAACCGGGTGCCGAACATGGCACGCACCGCTTCGGGCACCTCGCGGATCGCGGTCCCGGTCAGCAACAGCAGCCCGAACACCGCGCCGATGAACAACAGCGGCGCGGCGATCCATGGCGTCAACCCGTCCGACAACGGCCCGCCGATGGCGAAGCCCAGGAATCCTCCGGCGCGACGCCGCAATTCCGGGTCTTCCGGGGAACCGGACCACAGGTGGCGCAGGCCGAGGACCGGCAGGGCGATCAAGCTCGCGCCGAGGATCAGCCTGGGCCGCGCTTCCGGGTTGGGCTGGGTCCGCATCAGCACCACCGCCACCCCGGCCAGGACCAGCGGCAGCACCAGCACGGCCGAGCCGATGAATGTCCGCAGCAAAACGTCGACCCACGCCCCGACCGGCCGGGCCGCGTCGAACCACGAGCTCGCGGCGACCACCACGGCAAGACCGAGCAGAACCAGCGCGATTCCGTCGCGGCGATGTCGGGGCTCGATGTCGCGGGCCCGCCCGATCGACCGGGCCGCCCCC
>DASSGQ010000186.1:0-10856 GCA_035693385.1 Mycobacterium sp. | reverse complement strand
TCTTGGTGTTTCGCTGGTTTGTACTGGGTGCGGCCGCGGGCGTGGCGGGCGCGTGGCTGACGCTGCTCGCGCTGACGGTGTCGGGAACTGTCTAACGGTTCCCGCCCGAGCGCACGCCGAGCAGCACATCCTCCCAAGCCGGAACGACCGGTTTGCCGCGTCGGGCGTGCACCGGCAGCTCGGGCGGCTCGATGACCGCGGGCTTCGCCTCTCCCCCGCAAGCGGGCGGTACCCCCACCTCGAAGTCCACGTGGGCCACCTGAGCGATCGGTCGCAACGGTCGCTCGAAGTTCGGGTCGATCAACTCGCTCGCCGCGTCGTCGAGCGCGGTGACCGTGCCGCCATGGGCGCCTGGCAAGAAGCGGAAGTGCGCGACGTTGTCGGAACGTCCCGCCTTCCACGCCAGCTGCACCGTCCAGCGGCTGTCTTCGTTGCGCCAGGCGTCCCAGCTGAGTTTGTCGGGTTCCAGGCCGCGCGCCACCAATGCGGCGCTGATGGTCTCCAACAGCGTCAGCACCGCCGGGCCATCGGCGAGCACCGGATGCGCGGCCGTTGACAGTTCCGCGGCGCGAGAACGCTCCAGCAACACCGGGTGGGCGAACCGGCGGATCCGCGTGATATCGGAACCCGACGCCGCAGCCACCTGCTCGACGGACGCTCCGGCACGGATTCTGGCCTGAATTTCTTTAGGGCTCAGCATGTTTGTTACTTCGATGTCGAGCTGGGGTTGCTCCGACTGAGGCGGTTCGCCGCGCAGCGCGGCCCGCAGTCGGTTGTCGATCGCCACCTTGAACTTCTCTGCGGGCTCACCGCCCTCGCAGATGACGTATTTGCCGTCGTGATCGAGCGCCACCACTTTGAGTTCCCGCATGGCTTCTCCTCGCAGGCTCCGTGCCCGGTCACCGACCGACCCGTCAGGTGCGCACTCTAGTGCAGCCGACGCCGGCAACCCGCTCTGACACGCTGGCGGGTTGCCGGCTCATGACCACCCGGTTAAAGCCGCTCGACCACCCAGTCGACGCACTGGGTGAGTGCGCTGACGTCATCGGGGTCGATCGCGGGGAACATCGCGACCCTCAACTGGTTGCGGCCGAGCTTTCGGTACGGCTCGGTGTCGACGATGCCGTTAGCCCGAAGGGTCTTCGCGACGGCCGCAGCGTCGACGTCGTCGACGAAGTCGATCGTGCCCACCACCTGGGACCGCAACGCCGGGTCGGCGACGAACGGCGTGGTGTAGGGCTGCTCCTGCGCCCAGGAGTACAACCGCCGCGACGAGTCCGCCGTCCGCTTGACCGCCCAGTCCAGCCCGCCGTTGCCCAGCAGCCAGTCGAGCTGTTCGGCCATCAGCGCCAGGGTGCCGATCGCCGGAGTGTTGTAGGTCTGGTCCTTCAGGCTGTTCTCGACCGCGATCGGCAGCGACAAGAAGTCGGGCACCCAGCGGCCGGACGCGGCGATGGACTCGACGCGGGCCAGCGCGGCAGGGCTCATGATGGCCAGCCACAACCCTCCGTCGCTGGCGAAGTTCTTCTGGGGCGAGAAGTAATACACGTCGGCCTCGGTGATGTCGACCGGTAGGCCGCCGGCGCCGGAGGTCGCGTCGATGGCGACCAGGGCGCCGTCCGAGCCGGCGGGGCGCTGGACCGGAACCGCGACCCCGGTCGACGTCTCGTTGTGCGCCCAGGCGATCACGTCGACCGACGGGTCGGACTGCGGCTCCGGCGCACTGCCGGCGTCCGACTTGATCACGATGGGATCGCCGACGAACGGGTTGTTGCCGACCGCGGAGGCGAACTTGGAGCTGAACTCGCCGAAGGAAAGGTGCAGCGAGCGCTTGTCGATCAGCCCGAAAGCCGCGGCATCCCAGAACGCCGTCGCGCCACCGTTGCCCAGAATGACCTGGTAACCGTCCGGCACGGAGAAGAGTTCGGTCAATCCCGACCGAACCCGGCCCACCAGATTCTTGACGGGTGCTTGCCGGTGCGATGTGCCGAAAAGGGCGGCCGCGGTAGTGGTCAACGCCGTCAACTGCTCGGGTCGGACCTTTGAGGGGCCGCAGCCGAAGCGGCCGTCGCGGGGTTTGATGTCAGCGGGGATCTCGAGCTGGTCAGCCATGTCGACCAGCCTAGTGAGCGCTCCCGGGGCGCCGTCGTCGCGGGCCGATTGTGCGCGTTGCGGCGACGGATAACGCCAGGACGACCGCCTGCCGCCGCGCTGGAGATGTGAGCTATGACACACCCCGCGCTTGACCGCTGGTCAGGCCCCAGGGCTTCAACGAGGTCTGGAAAATATCCGGTACCTGCGGTACTGTCTAGACACAGAACGTCCAAATGTAAACCTCGCTGGGGAGGCTTGGATATGGCTAGGACGCGAATGGTTCGACGTTGGCGCCGCAACATGGAGGTGCGCGACGACGCCGAATACGTGAATATGCTTGCCACACTGTCTGAGGGGTCGGTGCGGCGAAACTTCAATCCCTACACCGACATCGAGTGGGATTCACCGGAATTCGCGGTCACCGCGGACGATCCACGGTGGATCCTGCCGATGACCGACCCGTTGGGGCGTCATCCCTGGTATCAAGCCCAGTCGGAAGAAGACAAGATCAAGATCGGCATGTGGCGGCAGGCCAACGTGGCCAAGGTCGGCCTGCACTTCGAATCGATCCTGATTCGCGGCCTGATGAACTACACCTTCTGGGTGCCCAACGGATCGCCGGAATACCGGTACTGCCTGCACGAATCCGTCGAAGAGTGCAACCACACGATGATGTTTCAGGAGATGGTCAACCGTGTCGGGGCCGATGTCCCGGGGATGCCGCGCATGCTGCGCTGGACCTCGCCGCTCATTCCGCTGGCGGCGGGCCCGTTGCCGGTCGCGTTTTTCATCGGGGTGCTCGCCGGCGAGGAACCCATCGACCACACCCAGAAAAACGTGCTCCGCGAAGGCAAGTCGTTACACCCGATCATGGAGCGGGTGATGGCCATTCACGTGGCCGAGGAAGCCCGGCACATCTCCTTTGCCCACGAGTTCCTGCGGAAGCGGCTGCCCGAGCTGACCCGGAGTCAGCGGTTCTGGGTCTCGCTGTTCTACCCGCTGACGATGAGGACGCTGTGCCAGGCGATCGTGGTACCGCCCAAGGCGTTCTGGCAGGAGTTCGACATCCCGCGCGAGGTCAAGAAGGAACTCTTCTTCCGGTCGCCGGAGTCGAGAAAGTGGTTGAGCGACATGTTCGCCGACGTGCGGATGCTGGCCAACGACACCGGCCTGATGGAGACGCGCTCGGCGCGCCTGATGTGGCGGATCTGCAAGATCAACGGCAAGCCGTCGCGCTATCGCAGCGAGCCGCAACGCCAGCACCTGGCCGCGGCACCGGCCGCGTAGGACCGCGCGGGTTCGGTACTTATGCCGCACGTTATTACCCAGTCGTGTTGCAACGACGGGTCCTGCGTCTTCGCGTGCCCGGTGAATTGCATTCACCCGACGCCGGATGAGCCGGGCTTCGCGACGTCGGAGATGCTGTACATCGATCCGGTGGCCTGCGTCGACTGTGGCGCGTGCGTGAACGCCTGCCCGGTCGGTGCGATCGCGCCGGACAGCCGGCTGGACCCCAAACAGCTGCCGTTCATCGAGATCAACGCCTCCTTTTATCCAGAGCGCCCCGCGGACGTGAAGCTGCCGCCGACGTCGAAGCTGGCCCCGGTGATCCCGGCCGCCGAGGTGCGTGCCCTCCGGCAGCCGCTGACGGTGGCCATTGTGGGGTCCGGGCCCGCGGCTATGTATGCCGCCGACGAATTGCTCACCCAGCACGGGGTGCGGGTCAACGTCTTCGAGAAGCTGCCCACGCCGTATGGATTGGTGCGTGCCGGCGTCGCGCCCGATCACCAGAACACGAAGGGGGTCACCCGGCTCTTCGACCGGGTATCGCGCCATCGTCGCTTCCGGTTCTATCTCAACGTCGAGATCGGCAAGCACCTGAGCCACGCCGAGCTGCTGGCCCACCATCATGCGGTGCTCTATGCGGTCGGCGCACCCGATGATCGTCGACTGGACATCGACGGGATGGGTCTGCCGGGCACCGGAACCGCCACCGAGCTGGTCGCTTGGATCAACGGGCATCCCGACTTCACCGATCTGCCGGTCGATCTCAGTCACGAGCGCGCGGTGATCATCGGCAACGGCAACGTCGCCCTGGATGTGGCCCGTGTGCTCACCGCCGATCCCGACGACCTGGTCCGCACCGACATCTCCGACCATGCGCTCGAAGCATTTCGCCGTTCGATGGTGCGCGAAGTGGTGATCGCCGCCCGGCGCGGGCCCGCCCATTCGGCGTTCACCCTGCCCGAACTGGTCGGGCTCACGGGCGCATCCGAGGTGGTACTCGATGCCGCCGACCAGGTGCGGGTTGCCAACGATCTCGGGATGGTGTCCGACCCGCTGACCGAAAACAAGCTCGAGATCCTGAGCAAACTGTGCAACGATACGGCGCCGCGCCGGCAACACGGGCGCCCGCGAGTCCGGCTGGCCTACCACCTCACGCCAGAACGCGTGCTGGGTGAGCAGCATGCCAGCGGCGTCGAGTTCTCGGTCACGGGAACCGGCGAAGCGCGCCGGATAGATGCGGGCCTGGTGCTGACGTCGATCGGATACCGCGGCAAGCCGATTCGCGATCTTCCGTTCGACGAATCGACGGCAGTGGTGCCCAACGATCGCGGTCGCGTCGTCGATCCCGACTCTGGCCGACCGGTGCCCGGTGCATACGTCGCGGGCTGGATCAAGCGCGGACCGACGGGGTTCATCGGTACCAACAAGTCCTGCTCGTTCCAAACCGTGCAGGCCCTGGTGGCCGATTTCAACGGCGGCAAGCTGGGCGAGCCGGCGGCCCAGCCAGAGGCGCTGGCCAAGCTGGTGCAGGCGCGCCAGCCCGACGCCGTCGATTCCGCGGGTTGGCGAGCGATTGACGCCGCAGAAATCACCCGCGGCCGCCACGACGGACGCCCGCGCAACAAGTTCACCGACGTCGCCGAGATGCTCGCGGCGGCGGCCACCGCACAGCCGGCGCCGCCGCTGCGACGCCGGCTGCTGGCCCGGCTGCGCGACTTCTAGCCAGGGCCGACCAGAGGGTGGCTAGCCGCTTGTCTGCCCGGACATCGCCGCTGCGATCTCGTCCGCGCTGACCTCGCGCACCGGCTGTCCCAGCGACCAGTGGTGGCCGAACGGGTCGGCGACCATGCCGTAGCGGTCTCCCCAGAACTGGTCTTCCAACGGGAGCACCACGGTGGCGCCGGCGTCCAGCGCCTGTTGGAACTTGGTCTCGACGTCGGTCACGGTCTGGTGAATGGTGACCGGGGTTCCACCCAGCGACTTGGGCGTCATCGACTTGCCGCCGCACGTCTCGGGAAAATCGTCGTTGAGCATCACCGTGAAACCGTTGATCCGCAGTGCCGCGTGGATCAGCCTGCCGTCGGGACCGGGCACCCGACCCAGCTCGACGGCGTCAAAAGCCTTGACGTAGAAGTCGATCGCCGCGGCGGCGTCGTCGACCACGAGGTGTGGGGACAGTGTGGGTTCGATGGTGATAGCCATGGTGGTCTCCTTGCTGTCGGTCTCGGGTGCCGGCCCCAGGCGGGCGCCGGCTCACGGTTAATGACTCCGTCCGCGATGCGAACTCATCGGTTCATCGCAGCCGAGAATCATTTAACCGCCGGGCACCGACAACAAACCCGACTCAGGCCTCTCACGCAGAAGTGAGAACCCGATCCCAACCCTCGACCGATTCCGGGCTGCGCGGCTCCGGTCCCACATAGATGGCCGACGGGCGGACCAGCTTGCCCAGCCGCTTCTGCTCGAGAATGTGGGCGCACCACCCCGCGGTGCGTCCACAGGTGAACATCGCCGGCATCATGTTGGCCGGTACCCGCGCGAAGTCCAGGATCACCGCGGCCCAGAACTCGACGTTGGTCTCGATGGCCCGGTCCGGACGCCGCTCCCGGAGCTCGGCCAGCGCAGCCTGCTCCAGCGCGACCGCTACCTCGTAGCGCGGCGCGCCCAGCCGTTCCGCGGTCGCCCGCAGCACGCGCGCCCGGGGATCCTCCGCGCGGTAGACGCGGTGCCCGAATCCCATCAGCTTGTCGCCGCTGTCGAGGACCGACTTGACCAGGGCGCGGGCGTCGCCGGTGCGCTCGACCTCCTCGATCATCGGCAGCACGCGCGCCGGCGCCCCGCCATGCAGTGGGCCACTCATCGCCCCGATCGCCCCGGACAGCGCGGCCGCCACGTCCGCGCCCGTCGAGGCGATCACCCGCGCGGTGAACGTCGACGCGTTCAGCCCGTGCTCCGCGGCCGACACCCAGTAGGCATCGATGGCTTCTATATGCCTCGGGTCCGGATCGCCTTGCCAGCGGGTCATGAATCGCGCCGTAACGGTCGGGCATTCATCGATGACTCGCTGCGGGACGGCCGGCTGATAGATGCCGCGCGCGGATTGGGCGACATAGGAAAGGGCCATCACCGATGCCCGTGCCAGCTGATCGCGCGCGGTGGATTCGTCGGTGTCGAGCAGCGGTTTGTACCCCCAGATCGGCGCCAGCATCGCCAGTCCGGCCTGCACGTCGACCCGCACGTCGCCGGTATGGATCGGCAGCGGGAATGGCTCCGCGGGCGGCAGCCCGTGACCGAATTTGCCGTCGACCAGCAGCGCCCACACGTCACCGAACGTGACCTGCTGATTCACCAGATCTTGGATGTCGACGCCGCGGTAGCGCAGCGCGCCGCCGTCTTTATCCGGTTCGGCAATTTCGGTGGTGAACGCCACCACGCCTTCTAGGCCGGGGACAAAGTTCTCGGGGACCACAGTCATGGGCAAAATTCTCGCACCCCACGTCCGCGCCGACGCTACCGGCCGGAAGCAGCCTCGCGGGTAGCGTTGGCGCAATGGCAGGACCACACGAGCAGCACCTGCAGCGGATGCGCGTGGAATACGGTTCCGTCGAGAAGGACGGCAGCCCCGACCTGGACGTGGATTGGTTGGCGGAGGGCTGGCTTGCGTTGTTCCGAAAGTGGCTCGAGGACGCCGAACGCGCCGGGGTGGCCGAGCCCAACGCCATGGTGTTGGCCACCGTCGCGGAGGGCAAGCCGGTCAGTCGTTCGGTCTTGTGCAAAAGCGCCGACGAGACCGGGATCAGTTTTTTCACCAACTATGACTCGGCCAAGGGCATTGAGCTGGCGGCGATGCCCTACGCGTCGGCGACCTTTCCCTGGTACCAGCTGGGACGGCAAGTCCATATCCGCGGCCCGGTGACCAAGGTCGACCCGCGGGTGACGCAGGACTACTGGTCCAAGCGGCCGCGCGGCTCACAACTGGGTGCGTGGGCGTCACACCAATCGTCGCCCATTGCGTCGCGCGCGGCGCTGCTCGACCAGCTGACCGAGGTTACCGAGCGCTTCGCCGACTCGGAGCTGGTCCCGGTGCCGCCCAACTGGGGCGGATACCTGATGGCGCCCGAAGTGGTGGAGTTCTGGCAGGGGCGCGAGAACCGCGTGCACAACCGAATCAGGGTCTTCCACGGCCAAGCCGAGCGTCTGCAGCCCTGACGCGCCCGGCTCATGTCGTGGTCGGTGGCTGCCCGCCGGCATCCGTTGAACACCGCGCGGAGAGCCGGACTCGCATGAATGCAGCGAGATTTAGCCGGAGGGATGGCGGCGTGAGCAGCAGACCCGACCCCGGGCAGGCGCGCCCTCGCCACAACGACTACTTTCAGCTATACAGACCTAGTCAGGGCAGCCATTATCCACCAGCGCGCAAAGGGGTTCTCGTGGGCGACACCGACGACACCGCAACTCTGAAGTACCCCGGGGGCGAGATCGACCTCGAGGTCGTGCATGCCACCGAAGGAGCTGACGGCATCGCGTTGGGGTCGCTTTTGGCCAAAACTGGGCATACCACCTTCGACAACGGCTTCGTGAACACCGCCGCGTGCAAGAGCTCCATCACCTACATCGACGGCGATGCCGGCATTCTGCGCTACCGCGGGTATCCGATTGAGCAGCTCGCCGAGAAGTCGACCTTCATCGAGGTGAGCTACCTGCTGATCTACGGCGAGCTGCCGGACAAGGATCAGCTTGCCCAATTCACCAAGCGGATTCAGCTGCACACCATGCTGCACGAGGACCTGAAGCGTTTCTTCGACGGCTTCCCGCGCAATGCGCACCCGATGCCGGTGTTGTCCAGCGTGGTGAACGCGTTGAGCGCCTATTACCCCGACGCGCTGGACCCGGTGGACAACGGTCAGGTCGAGCTGTCGACCATTCGCTTGCTCGCCAAGCTGCCCACCATCGCCGCGTACGCCTACAAGAAGTCGGTCGGACAGCCGTTCCTCTACCCGGACAACTCGCTGTCGCTGGTGGAGAACTTCCTGTGGATGACATTCGGGTTGCCGGCCGAGCCGTACGTGGCCGATCCCGAGGTGGTGCGGGCACTGGACATGCTGTTCATCCTGCACGCCGACCACGAGCAGAACTGTTCGACGTCGACGGTTCGGCTGGTGGGCTCGTCGAAGGCCAACCTGTTCACCTCGATCTCCGGCGGCATCAACGCGCTGTGGGGCCCGCTGCACGGCGGCGCCAATCAGGCGGTGCTCGAGATGCTGGAAACCATCCGCGACAGCGGCGACGATGTCGACGAATTTGTCCGGAAAGTGAAGAACCGCGAGGCCGGCGCCAAACTGATGGGCTTTGGTCACCGGGTCTACAAGAACTACGACCCCCGGGCCCGGATCGTCAAGGAACAGGCCGACAAGATCCTGGCCAAGCTGGGCGGCGACGACGCCCTACTGGGCATCGCCAAGGCTCTCGAAGAGACGGCCCTGACCGACGACTACTTCATCGAGCGCAAGCTCTACCCCAACGTCGACTTCTACACCGGGCTGATCTACCGCGCCCTCGGATTCCCGACCCGAATGTTCACCGTGCTGTTCGCGTTGGGCCGGCTGCCGGGCTGGATCGCGCACTGGCGTGAGATGCACGACGAGGGCGACAGCAAGATCGGCCGTCCGCGCCAGATCTACTGCGGTTACACCGAACGCGACTACGCCGCGATCGACACGCGGTAGCCACCGCGCCGGGCCGCGATCACAGCGAAGCGAGCAGGGCCATCGCGGCGTTGTGGCCGCCGATGCCCGACACTGCCCCGCCGCGGCGGGCACCCGACCCGCACAGCATGACTCGCGCGTGGGCGGTGGCGACTCCCCATTGCCGGGCCGGGGTGTCCAGCGGGTCGTCGTCGGCGGCGAACGGCCACGACAGGCCGCCGTGGAAGATGTTGCCTGCGGTCATCCCCAGGGTGCGGTGCAAATCCCGGGTGGTGGTGGTCTCGATGCACGCCCGGCCATGCGCGTCGCTCATCAGCAGGTCCTGGATCGGTTCGGCCAAGACGGAATTCAGCGACGCCAGCACCGCATCGGTGAGCCGCTCGCCCAGAGTCTCGGAGCCGGTGCCGGCGAACAGCGAGTCCGGGGTGTGCAAGCCGAACACCGTCATCGTGTGAGCGCCGGAATCACGAAGCGCGGCCGACATGATGCCCGGGTCGGTCAGCGAATGGCAATAGGCTTCGCACGGCACCGGATCGGGTAGCCGACCTGCGGCCGCCTCGGTATACGCCGCGTCCAGTTGGGTCCACGTCTCGTTGACATGGAACGTCCCGGCGAATGCCTGCTCGGGTGTCACGCTGTTGTCGCGCAACCGGGGCAGTCGGCGGAGCACCATGTTCACCTTGACCTGCGCGCCCTGGGCCGCCCGCGGCGGTTCTTCGCCGAGCAAACCCGCCAGAACGGCCGGCGTGACGCCCGCCAGAACGAACCGACCCCGCACCGTGTGCTCGTCGTCGCCGATGCGGTAGCGCACCCGGCCGTCCGGTTCGACGGCGTAAACGTCGGCGCCGGTGGTTATTTCGGCACCATGGCGGGTAGCGGCGACGGCTAGCGCGGTGGTCACCGCGCCCATCCCGCCGACGGGCACGTCCCAGTCGCCGGTACCCCCGCCGAGTACGTGGTACAGGAAGCAGATGTTCTGCCGCAGTGACGGGTCGTCGAGGCGAGCGAACGTGCCGATCAGCGCGTCCGTGGCGATCACGCCGCGGACCAGGTCACTGCTCACCGCGTCGGCGATGGCGTGCCCGATCGGCTCGTCGACCATCGCCCGCCACGCGGTCGCCGCGTCGGGACGGCCGCCCGCCAGGACATGCCGGCGGGCCTGCTCGCGGGTGCGCAGCGGTTCGATCAACGTCGGCCAGAGGCGCTCGGTCACCAGCCGGCAGCGCTGGTAGAAAGCGGCGAACCCACTCTCGTCGCGGACGGCGCCGATGGCGCCGAACGTGTCGGGGCGCCCGACCAGCAGACCCGTGCACCCGGCTGTGCCGGGGTCCGGCGTGTACGACGAATATTGCCGCTTGGCCAACCGCACCGAGGCGCCCAGGTCTTCGACGATGCGCGACGGCAGCAAGCTGACCAGGTAGGAGTACCTCGACAGCCGGACCTCGACACCATCGAAGGCCTGCGCCGACACCGCGGCCCCGCCGACGTGCCCAAGCCGCTCCAGCAGCCGCACCCGAAGGCCCGCCCGGGCGAGGTAACCGGCCGCGACCAGCCCGTTGTGGCCCCCGCCTATGACTATGACGTCTAGGTCCGCTGGGTCCTTGCTCAGTTCAGGTAGCCCTCGACCTGGTTGGGCGGACGCACCTCTGCCTCGCGTGGGTCGCCACCGGTCTCGCGCAGCGCCCGGCGCTGCCTCAGCAGGTCCCAGCACTGGTCGAGTTCGACCTCCAACCCGCGCAGCCGATCGTGCTCCTCCGATGTGGTGATGTC
>DASSGQ010000185.1:0-2658 GCA_035693385.1 Mycobacterium sp. | reverse complement strand
CCGTTGAGCCCACTCACCGGAACCCTCGGGTACCTGGGCGTAATAAACCCTTTGAGCCTATTGGAGCCCGCGAGTACGGGTATCGCGTCGTCTGAGTTGACCACGGCGGCAGGGGCATGGAACTCCGCAGCGCAAGGCGACCAAGAGATTCTGAACGAGGGGACTGACATGGCGCGTGAATTTGGCGACGAACAGCTTGAACTGGACAACGAAATCAACGGCTTGGACGGTCGAATTATGAGCAGGTTCGACCAGTTGGGAGCAGTAGGGCCGGCGGCCACAGCGGGTCTGGGCCAGGCGGGCTCGGTCGGGGCATTATCGGTGCCCCAGGGCTGGACCGTGGCGGCACCGGCGATCAGGCTGGCCGCGATGGCGTCGCCGGCCACCAACCTTGACGCCACCCCAGATGTCTTCGCCGGTAGTCCGGCAAGCCTGTTCAGCGAGATGGTCCTGGCCAGCATGGCCGGGCGGGCAATCTACGGCACTCTTAACCCGGGCGGCCGAGAGCGCATCGCAGCGACTGCTCGTGCATGCCCGGCGCCGCCGCCGCCCAGGTCACCGAGCGGCGGCGCCCCGCTAGTCGCCGAGATGCGCGAAGTCGCCGAACTCCTCGGCAAACTCGGCGCACTCCGCGACTCGGGGATTCTGACCTGCGAGGAATTCAACGAGCAGAAGCGACGCCTTCTCGGCACCGCGCCGGCATCCATCTGACAGCTTCGTTTTGTGGTCTGTGCGGGTGTGGCAGCGCGTGGTTCGGAGTTTGCACAACTGCCTCACCCCACATGAGCGTTCCCAGGAACAAACACGACTCGCTGAGCCAAGAGTGACTGGTCAGCCTTTCGCAAGTTTTTCCCAGCTTTCTCTATTCTTCACACTTGTGCCGCATTGCCCCCGCACACTTAGGCACCTTCAATGCCACGGAGAAAGGAAGCGCGTCAAATGCCCTCACGTCGCTGGCTGGCTGGATTGACCGTCCCCATGATGATTGGCGCTGCCGTCGTTACCAACGCTGGGATCGCGACCGCCGATCCCGCTAATGACGCCTACCTTGCTCAACTGCGCGGCCTCGGCTTCAGTTGGCCGCCGGGGCACGAAGACGCCCTGATCGGGACGGCGTTCCTCATCTGCGACGACCTCTGGTGGGGCTGGACGCCAGACCAAATCGCCCAGCACGTCCACGCCAACCTGGACCCGAGAAAAGTGACGCTCGGAGACATCACATCCATGGTCAACGTCGCCCGTGCGACCTATTGCCCCACCTAAAGGTGCTGGGCCGCACTGCTTAGCGGTCCAGGGTTTAGCACGCAGCACGGCGAAACGCCGTCGGCACGGCACCGTCCTATGGCCGAACGCACCCGCGCAGATGCGCTCCGGGGTGCGCCGTACTCGCGATCGACGGGCTGACCCGGACCGACCGCTGACACCACGGTTGCCTTGGGATTGCCGACTAGTGTGTGCTTGGGTCCGCCTCGGCGAACAGGCCGACAGAAAAGTTGGGCAAATTCATGACCTCAGCAGCAGAAGCTTCGACGCTCGAATCGCGGGTCGGCCATTACTACCAGATGGATGACCCCTACCTGGTCGGCCGCGAGAAGGTGCGCGAGTACGCCCGCGCGGTACAGGACCGTCATCCCGCGCACTGGGATGTCGCTGCCGCCGCGGAGCTGGGATATTCGGGATTGGTGGCGCCGCTGACGTTCACGTCGATCCCCGGCATGATGGCCAATCGGAGGCTCTTCGAATCGGTGGTCGTCGGCTACGACACCTACGTGCAGACCGAAGAAGTCTTCGAGCAGCACCGCCCGATCGTGGCCGGCGATGAACTGCACACTGACGTCGAACTCTCGTCGGTGCGCAGAATCGCCGGCAGAGACCTGATCACCGTGACCAACACCTTCACCGACACTGCCGGCGAGCGGGTGCACACCCTGCACACGACCGTCGTTGGCGTCACCGCCGACGATATCGATCCGGCGATCAAGGCGGTCGTACAGAACGCGATGATGCACGACGCGTACGGCCTCCCAATCGGCGAATCCGATACCGCGTACCACCGGACGGTGCGGCCCGAGGGCGATGTTCGGATCGCCGAGGGCGGCATGACCCGTACGCCGGGGACGCCGTCCTTCGACGACGTGAAGGTCGGCGCCGAGCTACCGGTGCGCCACGCCCGACTGTCCCGCGGCGACCTGGTGAACTATTCCGGCGTGGCCGGCGATGCCAACCCGATTCACTGGGACGAGGACATCGCCAAAGCGGCAGGGCTGCCCGATGTGATCGCCCACGGCATGCTCACCATGGGTTTGGGCGCCGGATTCTTTTCCGCATGGTCGGGCGACCCCGGTGCGGTGAGCCGCTACGCGGTGCGGCTGTCCGCGCCCGCGATCGTGTCGGCCACCGACGGCGCGGATATCGAATTCAGCGGCCGGGTCAAGTCGCTCGACGAAGCAACCCGCAGCGGTGTCGTCGTGGTCGCCGCGAAATCCGACAGCCGGAAAATCTTCGGCCTGGCGACGATGCACGTCCGCTTCCGCTAACCCCGGCGGTCCTGGTGGCGGCCCGGTCGCCCAGCCGTCGGGTCCGTTACCTGCCGCATTCTCCGCAGCAACATGTCGGATTGTCCTGACGCCGATTGGACGGCGTCAGGCCGCGATCTGC
>DASSGQ010000184.1:0-13726 GCA_035693385.1 Mycobacterium sp. | reverse complement strand
GCACGGGCCGCTTCGTCGCCGGGCGCCTCGTCGGGCGTGCGCTGAGGGCGGGAAATCGGACGAATTCCCGCCCCACGTTCACACTGGGCGCCGCCGATGCTCCCCCTCGCCGCTCCGCGGCTGGGGGTGCCCCCACCTCGATGCCCAGGCCCTCCTGAGGAAAGCCGCTATTAAGCTGGCGACATGCCAGCTCGCACCGCGCTTTCCCCAGGAGTGATATCCCCGACCCTGACGGTGCCCAGCCGCATCCCGCGTCCGGAATACGTCGGCAAGCCCACCGCCAAGGAGGGCAGCGAGCCGTGGGTGCAGACGCCGGAGGTGATCGAGAAGATGCGGATCGCCGGCCGGATCGCGGCGGGTGCGCTCGCGGAGGCGGGCAAAGCGGTTTCCCCGGGGGTGACCACCGACGAGTTGGACCGCATCGCCCACGAGTACATGGTCGACAACGGGGCCTACCCCTCGACGCTGGGCTACAAGGGCTTTCCGAAGTCGTGCTGCACGTCGCTCAACGAGGTGATCTGTCATGGCATCCCCGACTCGACGGTGATCGCCGACGGCGACATCGTCAACATCGACGTCACCGCCTACATCGACGGGGTGCACGGCGACACCAACGCGACCTTTCTGGCCGGCGATGTCTCCGAGGAGCACCGGTTGCTCGTCGAGCGGACCCGCGAGGCGACGATGCGCGCGATCAACGCCGTCAAACCCGGTCGTGCGCTGTCGGTCGTCGGCCGCGTCATCGAGTCGTATGCAAACCGGTTCGGGTACAACGTCGTTCGTGACTTCACCGGCCACGGCATCGGCACCACGTTTCACAACGGGCTGGTGGTGCTGCACTACGAACAGCCGGCCGTGACGACGATCATGCAGCCGGGAATGACGTTCACCATCGAACCGATGATCAACCTCGGCGCGCTGGACTACACGGTCTGGGACGACGGCTGGACGGTGGTGACCAAGGACCGCAAGTGGACCGCGCAGTTCGAGCACACCCTGCTGGTCACCGATACCGGGGTCGAAATCCTGACGTTGCCATGAGGCTGCCGGCCAGCCTGTGAGCGGGGCGCTGCTGGTTGCGGGCACCAGCTCGGACGCGGGGAAATCCCTGGTGGTCGCTGGTTTGTGCCGGTTGTTGGCGCGCCGCGGGGCCCGGGTGGCGCCGTTCAAGGCACAGAACATGTCCAACAACTCGGTGGTCACCGTCGAAGGCGGCGAAATCGGCCGTGCCCAGGCGATCCAGGCCCGCGCGGCGGGGCTTTCGCCCAGCGTGCGATTCAACCCGATCCTGCTCAAGCCCGGCAGCGACCGGACGTCGCAGCTGGTGATCCGGGGGCAGGTCGCCGACACGGTCACGGCGGCAGGCTATATGGCGTATCGCGACCGGCTCGCCGGCATTGTCGGAGACGAATTGTCGCGCCTGCGCGACGAATTCGACGCGGTGATCTGTGAGGGGGCCGGCTCGCCGGCCGAAATCAACCTGCGCGCCACCGATTTGGCCAACATGGGGTTGGCCAGGGCCGCCAACCTGCCGGTGCTGGTGGTCGGCGACATCGACCGCGGCGGCCTGCTGGCGCATCTGTTCGGGACGGTCGCGGTGCTCGATCCCGACGACCAAGCGCTGATCGCCGGCTTCGTCGTCAACAAGTTCCGCGGCGACCTCGCGCTGCTGGAACCGGGGCTGCGGCAACTGTGTGCCCTGACCGGCCGCCCGACCTATGGCGTGCTGCCCTACAGCGACGAGCTGTGGCTGGACGCCGAGGATTCGCTGTCGGTGGTCGCCCACCGGGTCGTCGGCACGCCCGCGCCACCGCGCGGCGACGACTGGCTGCGGGTCGCCGCCATCCGGCTGCCCCGGATTTCCAACTCCACCGACGTCGAGGCGCTGGCATGCGAGCCCGGCGTGCTGGTGCGCTGGGTCACCGACCCCGCCGACCTGGCCGACACCGACCTGATCGTGCTGCCGGGCAGCAAGGCCACCGTCGCCGACCTGACCTGGCTGCGGCAGCGCGGACTGGCCGGCGCGATCGCCGGTCATGCCGAGGCCGGCAAGCCGGTCCTGGGCATCTGCGGGGGCCTGCAGATGCTGTGCCGTCGCATCGAAGACACAGTCGAATCCGGCGCGGGGGAGGTCGTCGGCCTGGGGTTGTTGGACGCCGACATCGTCTTTGACCGGGCCAAAGTCCTGCGCCGCTGGCAGCAGCCGCTCACCGGATACGAAATCCATCACGGCCGGCTCGCCCGATGCGCCCAGGAGGCCTGGTTCGCGGTCGACTCCGAACCGCAGGGCATCGTGCGCGACGCCGTCTTCGGCACCCATTGGCACGGCCTGCTCGACAACGACGACTTCCGTCGCGCGTGGCTGACCCGGGTCGCCGACGCGGCCGGCCGGAGTGGATTCGTTATCGCCGAAACCAACGTCGCCGCGCGGCGCGATGCCCAGCTGGACCTGATCGCCGATCTGCTGGCGGCCCACCTCGATGTCGACGCCGTCCTCGGCCTGCTCGATGGGCCGCCGCCGAGGCGCCCACACATCGCGAGTCAGCTGCGCCCGTAAGGCATTCGCCGCGCCATCACGGCGGCGACGAGGGCCGATGAGCGGCAAACCCTCGCGCGCGCAGGCCATTGGCTGTAGCGTGCGTGAGTGCACTCGATGATGACCACGCTCGATGGTTTTCCGGTCCCGGTAGCGTTGGCCGGGCCCGAGAAGGGCTCCGTCGTCGTCATTCTGGGTGACGAGCAACGTGCCCCCGTCGCGTACGACGCGGTGTGCGAACGCCTGCACACCGCGTCGCTTCGCACCGTCGTCATCGGCCTCGACCGTAGGCTGACCGCCAAGTCGGTGGTCGGCATCCTCGATGCGCTGGGGATCGGCTGGGCCGTCGTGGTCGGCGACCGCGCCGGCGCTGAAATCGCCTGGGAACTGGTGGCAACGCGGCTGGGCCGGTTCGTCGGCCTGGTGGTGATCGACCGCGGACATCCCCGGGTGGCCGATTCCAATGGCGTCGTGCTGGACGAACAATGCCCTCCGGTGGAGACCGGCACCACCGTGCTGGTCAGCTCCCCGGCCGCTCGGGCGGTGGCCCGGGCCAGCCAGCAGTACGTCTACGCCGAATACCGCGTGGTGGACCTCGCCCGGCGCACCGTGCAGGAGTCGACCGCACAGTTGGCCGCCGAGATCGTGTTGCGCACCACGACCTGGTGACCGGCCTTGATGGCTCATAAAGAACACGCAGAAGGCGCTGCGAAAGGTCTGTTGTCGCTGGCCGCGCTGGAACAACTGGTGGGGATCGGCGCGGTGGACACCGTGATCGTGGCGTTCACCGACATGCAGGGCAGGTTGGTCGGCAAGCGGGTGGCCGCCGGGCTGTTCGTCGAGGACGTGGCCGCGCACGGCGCCGAGTGCTGTAGCTATCTGCTCGCCGTCGACGTCGACATGAATACCGTGGCCGGCTACGCGATGTCGAGCTGGGACACCGGCTACGGCGACATGGTGATGCTGCCGGATCTGTCCACGCTTCGGCTCATTCCATGGCTGCCCGACACGGCCCTGGTGGTCGCCGATCTGGGCTGGGCCGACGGCAGCGCCGTCGCCGTCGCACCGCGGGCCATCCTGCGCCGCCAACTCGACCGACTGGGCGAGCGCGGACTGATCGCCGACGTCGCCACCGAGCTGGAATTCATCGTGTTCGACCACACGTACCGCCAGGCCTGGGCCGACGGCTATCGGGGCCTGACCCCGGCCAGCGACTACAACATCGACTACGCGATCTTGGCGTCGTCGCGCATGGAGCCGCTGCTGCGCGACATCCGCCGGGGCATGCAGGGTGCTGGGCTGCGGTTCGAGGCCGTCAAGGGCGAATGCAACCGGGGCCAGCAGGAGATCGGATTCCGTTACGACCAGGCGCTGGTCACCTGCGACAACCACGCCATCTACAAAAACGGCGCCAAGGAGATCGCCGACCAGCACGGCAAGAGCCTGACGTTCATGGCGAAATACGATGAGCGCGAAGGCAATAGCTGCCACATCCACCTGTCGCTGCGTGACCAGGACAGTACTGCGGTATTCGCCGACAGCACCCGGCCGCACGGCATGTCGTCCACTTTTTGCAGTTTCGTCGCGGGCCTGCTGGCCACGTTGCCCGAACTGACCCTGTTCTATGCGCCGAACGTCAACTCCTACAAGCGATTTGCCGACGGCAGCTTCGCACCCACGGCGCTGTGCTGGGGACTGGACAATCGCACCTGCGCACTGCGGGTCGTCGGTCACGGACGCAACACCCGGGTCGAATGCCGGGTCGCCGGCGGCGATGTCAATCCCTACCTGGCGGTGGCGGCACTGATCGCCGGCGGGCTGTACGGTATCGAACGGGGCCTCGAGCCACCCGAGCCGTACCCCGGGAATGCCTATGAGGCAACCGGCGTCGCGCGCCTGCCCGCCACGCTGGCCGAGGCGGCCACCGCGTTCCGGGAGTCGACGCTGGCACGGGAAGCGTTCGGCGACGACGTTGTCGCGCACTATCTGAACAACGCCCGGGTGGAGTTGGCGGCGTTCAACGCGGCCGTCACCGACTGGGAAAGGATGCGGGGTTTTGAACGCTTCTAGGCCGGGACCGGTCATCGGTTTGACCAGCTACCTGGAGCGTGTGCAGAGCGACGGCTGGGACGTCCAGGCGGGTTATCTGTCTGCCAACTACTTCCAGGGCGTGATCGCAGCCGGTGGCATCGCACTGCTGCTGCCGCCGCAGCCGTCCGACGCCGGCGTTGCCGAGCGGGTGCTCGACCGCCTCGACGGCCTGGTGATCACCGGGGGTTACGACCTCGACCCGGCCGCTTACGGCCAGCACCCGCATCCGGCCACCGACCAGCCCCGCACCGCCCGCGACGCCCTGGAATTCGCGTTGTTGCAGGGCGCCCTCGAGCGGGGACTGCCGGTGCTGGGCATCTGCCGGGGCATCCAGATGCTCAATGTCGCGTTCGGCGGGACGCTGCATCAGCACTTGCCGGACGTCCTCGGCCACAGCGGGCATCGGGCGGGCGGTGGGGTGTTCACCCCGTTGCCGGTGCGCACGGTGGCCGGAACCCGGCTGGCCGCATTGCTCGGCGAATCGGCCGAGGCGCGGTGTTACCACCACCAGGCCGTCGACAAAGTCGGTGAGGGTCTGGTGGTCAGCGCATGGGACGCCGACGGCGTGGTCGAGGCGGTGGAGCTACCCGGGGAGAGCTTCGCGCTTGCGGTGCAGTGGCATCCGGAGCAGTCCCTGGACGACCTGCGGCTGTTCACGGCGATTGTCGAGGCCGCGCGGTCGTACGCGGACAGCCGATGAACGCGACACAACTCATCAACCCTGCCACCGAGGAAGTGCTGCGCTCGGTCGAGCTCTTCGATGCCGCCGCGGTCGACGACGCGGTGGGCCGGGCGCAGGTGGCCCAGCGGCGCTGGGCGCGGTTGTCGCCGGCGGAGCGGGCGGCGGGCCTGCGCGCGTTCGCCGCCGTCGTCGACGCCCATGTCGACGAGCTGGCCGCCCTCGAGATGGCCAATTCGGGACACCCGATCGCGTCCGCCGAGTGGGAAGCCGGACATGTCCGCGACGTGTTGACTTTCTACGCGGCCAGCCCGGAACGCTTGTCCGGCAAGCAGATTCCCGTTGCGGGCGGTCTCGACATCACCTTCAACGAACCGCTGGGCGTGATCGCGGTGATCACGCCGTGGAACTTCCCGATGATGATCGCGTCCTGGGGTATCGCGCCGGCCCTGGCCGCCGGCAACGCCGTGCTGGTCAAACCGGCGGAAGCGACGCCGCTGACCACGATCCGGCTCGGCGAGTTGGCCGCCGAGGCCGGGCTCGACGCGGACCTGCTGCAAGTGTTGCCGGGTAAGGGCGCGGTGGTCGGGGACAGGTTCGTCACCCACCCGGACGTTCGCAAGATCGTGTTCACCGGGTCCACCGAGGTCGGCAAGAAGGTGATGGCCGGCGCGGCGGCCCACGTCAAGCGGGTGACGCTGGAACTGGGCGGCAAGAGCGCCAACATCGTCTTCGCCGACTGTGACCTGGAGCGCGCGGCGGCGACCGCTCCTGCCGGGGTGTTCGACAACGCCGGGCAGGATTGCTGTGCCCGTAGTCGGATCCTGGTGCAGCGCAGCGTATATGACCGGTTCATGGAGCTGCTGGAGCCGGCGGTGCGCGGAGTCGCCGTCGGGGACCCCGGATCCCGCGACACCGAGATGGGTCCGCTGGTGTCTGCCGCGCACCGCGACAAGGTGGCTTCCTATGTGCCCGACGGCGCCCCCGTCGCGTTTCGCGGCACGGCACCATCCGGTCGCGGATTCTGGTTTCCACCAACGGTTCTCACCCCGGACCGCGCCGACCGCAGCGTCACCGACGAGATCTTCGGCCCGGTCGTCACCGTGTTGGCGTTCGACGACGAAGCCGACGCCATCGCGCTGGCCAACGACACTGCCTACGGCCTGTCGGGATCGATCTGGACCGACGATCTGTCCCGCGCGCTGCGGGTGTCGCGGGCGGTCGAGTCCGGCAACCTGTCCGTGAACTCACACTCGTCGGTCCGTTACAACACGCCGTTCGGTGGCTTCAAGCAATCGGGGCTTGGGCGTGAGCTGGGACCCGATGCGCCACTGCATTTCACGGAGACCAAGAACGTGTTCATCGCGATCAAAGAGGAGGCCTGATGGTGGACCTGACTCGACGGTTGGCAGGCCGCGTGGCGGTCGTCACCGGCGGTGGCAGCGGCATCGGGTTGGCCGCCGCGCGGCGGATGAACGCCGAAGGCGCGACCATCGTCGTCGGCGACGTCGACCGTGACGCGGGCGCCGCGGCGGCCGAGGAGCTGTCCGGTTTGTTTGTGCCGACCGATGTTTGCGATGAGGCCGCGGTCAACGCCCTGTTCGACACCGCCGCCCAGTCCTACGGCTGGGTCGACATCGCGTTCAACAACGCCGGCATCTCACCACCCGAGGATGACTTGATCGAAAACACCGAACTTGAGGCGTGGCAACGGGTCCAAGACGTCAACCTCAAATCGGTGTACCTGTGCTGCCGGGCGGCGTTGCGGCACATGGTGCCCGCCGGAAGGGGCTCGATCATCAACACTGCCTCGTTCGTCGCGGTACTGGGATCGGCGACCTCGCAGATCTCCTACACCGCCTCCAAGGGCGGGGTGCTGGCCATGTCGCGTGAGCTGGGCGTGCAATTCGCCCGGCGGGGTATCCGGGTCAACGCGCTGTGCCCCGGACCGGTGAACACCCCGCTGCTGCAAGAGCTTTTCGCCAAAGATCCCGAACGGGCCGCCCGCCGGCTGGTGCACGTGCCGTTGGGCCGCTTCGCCGAACCCGACGAAATCGCTTCCGCAGTAGCATTTTTGGCCAGTGACGACGCATCGTTCATCACCGCCTCGACGTTCCTGGTCGACGGCGGCATCAGCTCCGCCTACGTCACCCCGCTGTAATCGCGAGTTGTTGCCGGTTGTCAGCGGTGACGGCGACATGCTCGCCGGCTAGTCGCGAGCCGGCCGGCTCCCGCGGTCGGCTGTGACCGGCACACGCCGAGAACCGTCCTCCGACGGCCGGCGCTGCGCAACGGTTTGACGGTAGACGGGGATTGGCGCCGCCGCCGTCGCCCAGGCGCGCGGTACCGATGCCGACCCGATCGGCATCGCGCGACCGAGCCTCACGGTGATCGGCGCGCCGCGGGCACCACCCTGGTTCGGCAGCAGCCACCTCACTGCCGCCGCCTTATTGAGCGAATTCAGATGCTTGATCGCGGTGTCCGACGGCGCGCTCAGTGAACTGAGTTTCGACAGGGACGAGGTCACCGGCGAAAGGGGCATGTCGAATGTTGTCGGGGGTGACGAAATCGCCTGCAGTGCTTCCTGGACCCTTGACATCACCTGGTGGCCGGCGGAGATGAGCTCGGGCGCCGATCTCAGGGCCCAGGTGTCCCCGCTGGCGGGTTCCACCGTGGCGGGCGGCGAGGTGAATGGTGTCAGCCTCGAGGCGTCGGCCGAGGCGCCGGCGTAGGCGTGCATGGCGTCGGCGTCCCGCGCCCACATCCGCTCGTACTCGGCCTCGGCCTCCGCGATCGCCGCGCTGGTTTGCCCCAGGCAATTCGCCCTCGCCAGCGAGTTTCGCCGCGCGCGATTGGCCTCGATCGCCGACGGGGGCACCATCACCGCCAACGCCGTCTCGTGGGCACTGGCCGCCGCCTTCGCCTGGCGGGCCGCGTGCTCAGCGTGCGCGGCGGTGGCGGCGAGCCACACAATGTAGGGCGCCGCGGCCTCGGTCAATGCCGTCGACGCCGGGCCGCCCCATGCCGCCAGCTTTGACGTCACCGCCCGGTAGTCCGCAGCCGCGGTGGAGAGCCGGACGGCCAACCGTTCCCAGGCCGTCACGGCCTCGGTCAGCGATCCCGAACCTGGACCGGCATGCATTCGCCCGGAGTGGATTTCCGGCGGTATCGTGGCGAAATTCATTGCTGCCCCTGCCCGACTACGGCGGTATTGGTTGCTCTGGAAAACATCGACTCTTCCTCTAGGACATAGACACGGGGGTTACGAGCTTTGCCCCCGCCACAAGCGCGTGCGCAAGTCGACCAGACGGGTTGCTGTTAGCGACTTCTCATGGTGAAGTGCCCGCACGCATGCTGAAACACGGCCCGGCGCGGACCGGTCAGCGACGTGCGACGCAGAACTCGGCCAATATGTCCTGGCCGGAACGGCCCGTCGTGGGCACAACCGCGGGGGCCACGTCCGGTGAAAGCCATTGTGCAGCAAACGAAACCGGCAACGGCGAGAGGACCGATTGTGGCGATAGTGGCGTCCATGTCGGCGGTCGATCGCGGGTCATCCACGCGTTTTTGGTTGGTTTCTGGTGCGTCCGGGGTGGGGCGTGGTCGGCACGTTGGAGATGGTCCACCTGCACGCCGACATGCGATGCTTGATGCGACACGGTCGCCGGCTGCCACAGTGCCGACGAAGCGTACGCGGATCCCCGCGCCGCCCAACCGGTGGTGACGGCTGCGAACAGAGTCAGCGCCGCGACGATCGCAATGGCCACCTGCCAACGTCGAGTTCTTCTGCCGCCACGGAAAGTCACAGTGGCCCGAATGTACAACACGGAACTTGGCCGACACCCGCAGCGAGCTGTGAGAACGATCAAAGTCCGGTGTGCATTACCGGCGGGTCGTCATCCACCTGGGCCGATCCGAAAGCGATGAGCGGAATGGCCATTTCGGCTGCGGTGGCCGCGCCGTGAAAACCTATGAGGCGGGCCGTTTCCGGTGGCTCGTGGGCGGTTGCCAACACGGCGGAGTCGCCGGTGCATACGACGACGACGTCCCCGATGCGCGCCAGGTGCGACGGGTTGACCGGCCCGAACATCCCGGTGGCCACGGCTTCCTCGCGGAGGTAAACCTGTACGCGGCCGTTGAGCACCTCGGTCCAGGTGGCCTGCACGTCCGGGGCGGCACGCGGCTCGGTGTGCAGGTAACGCACCCGCGGTTCGCCGGCAACCACCCGCACCCCCGCGGCCAGCCGTGGGTCGGTGTCGAGGTCGGCGCGGGCGTCCGGCGGCACGTTGAGCCCGCCGTGGTCGGCGGTCACCAGCAGCACCGCTTTCGCGGGCAGTGTCTCGAGCAGCCGGCGCAGCAGCTCATCGACGTGAGCCGCCGCCGTGTGCCAGCTGGGGGATCCGATGCCGAAGACGTGGGCCGCGGTGTCCAGCTCGGTGGTATAGCCGTAGATCAGACCCGGCCCGGCGTTCACCTCGTCGGCCAGCGTCCGCGCATAGTCGTCGGTTGCATCCGTGGGGCGAAAGCGGGCGCCGCGATACGCCGCGTCTGTCAACCCACTGCCGATGAACGCCCCGGGCAGCACGGCGCGCGCGCTCACGCCGGCTTGCTCGAGCCGCTCGAACCAGGTTGGCAGCGGCTGCCATTCGGCATAGGGCGGGTCGTCGCGCCACCGAATGTGGTTGAGCACCCTGTCGGTGCCGGGGATGTTGAGCGCGAAGCCCAGGATGCCGTGCGCGCCGGGGCGGGCCCCGGTGCCCAGGGACACCAGGCTGCTCGGGGTGGTCGACGGGAAGGTGCAGCTGAGTTCGCTGAGGCGGCCGATGCCGCCGCAGAGCACGGAGGCAAGCAGCGGGGCACTGGGGGCCAACTTGGGTAACAGGTGCCAGCCCATTCCGTCGACCAGCATTACCACTACGCGCTCGACCCGGCCGTCGACCCAATCGGTCAACCCCAGAGTGTCGACCGCTCCCGGAGCGCCCAGCAGCGCGGCCGCGGCGGGCAGTACGTCGCAGATGGAACCGGGCACGACGGTCAGTCTGGCAGTAGGGCCCGGGCCAGCCGCTGGCTGGTCACCCGGAGCTGTCGGTCCGTGCTGTCGCGCAGCGCGCGAACTTGCTCCCGCGACAGCCGGCCGCACAGGCGGCCCCAGTGCACCGCGACCTCATCCGCGACGCCCACCTCGGGCACCGCGCTGTAGCCGTCGGCCCAGACGTCCAATAAGCGCAACGAAGGTTCGGACAGCGTCAGCGCTTGGCCGTCCCAGACGAGCCGCTGGCACATCACCTCGACGTTGTCGTCGACGCGGGAAACGACTGTGCCCCAAGTGATCCGGCAATTGTCCAGCACATTCAGCGGATGCTCGCCCCGCCCCAGGAACCGTGTCCAGGGATAGACGCCGAACACGTGGAAACAGTGGTTGCCCGCCGCCTCGCGCGCCAGGTCCGCGGTCAGGTGCGACCAGTAGCGTCCGGCCTGTGGGCCGATGATCGCCAGCAACCTGTCGAAGAAGTCTTCGGGGTCGACGTCCGCGCCGACGCCGCCGCCGAGCCAATACGACTCGACCAGCCGGTAATCCAACGGGTCGGCGATACCGGTCAGCGCGGACAGCACCCGCAGGTAGGGCCAGGCCCCGGAAAACTTCGTCGCGGCCTTGCGAACGTCGTCGACCGAGCCGTCGCGCAGGGTGGCGCCGAGCGGGGGACCACAGTAGCCCAGCGCGTTGGGCGCGTAGGCGTAGCGTGCGAACATCTCGGCGCCGCGGGCATCGGTCAACGACTCACACCCGTCCTGACTGTCCGACGAGTTTGACGGCATCGCGGTGCATGCGGCCGAAGTTGTAGTAGGCCGCACATGCCCCCTCCGGGGACACCATGCACGTTCCGATCGGGGTCTCCGGGGTGCACGCGGTGCCGAAAACCTTGCACTCCCAAGGCTTGAGCACGCCCTTGAGCACCTCACCGCACTGGCAGGCTTTCGGATCGGCGACCCGCACACCCGGCATCGAGAATCGCAGCTCGGCGTCGAACTCCGCGAAGTCGTCGTGCAGCCGCAGCGCACTTTGCGAGATGAACCCCAGCCCGCGCCATTCGAAGTGCGGGCGCAGCGCGAACACCTTGCCCATCAGCGCCAGCGCCGCCGGATTGCCGTGCTCGGGTACCACGCGCTTGTACTGGTTTTCCACCTCGCAGCGGCCCTCGCGGATCTGGCGCAGCAGCATCGCGACCGCCGCCAGGATGTCCAGCGGCTCGAAACCGGCCACCACCAATGGCTTTCGATACACCTCCGGCACGAACCGGTACGGCCGGTTGCCCACCACCGTCGACACGTGCCCCGGGCCGATGAAACCCGACAGCCGCAGGTCCGGCGATTCGAGGATGGCCTTGATCGGCGGCACGATCGTGACGTGGTTGCAGAACACACTGAAATTGGTGAGGCCCAAGTCGCGTGCCCGCACCAGCGTCACCGCGGTCGACGGGGCGGTGGTCTCGAAACCGATGGCGAAGAACACCACTTGTTTGCCGGGGTTGTCGGTCGCGATCTTCAGCGCATCCAGCGGGGAGTAGACGAACCGCACGTCGGCGCCGCGCGCCTTGGCGTCCAGCAGGCTGCCGGACGATCCGGGCACCCGCATCATGTCGCCGAAGCAGGTGAAGATGACGTCGGGCTGGCCGGCCAGCCACATGGCGTCGTCGACGCGGCCCATCGGGATCACGCATACCGGGCAGCCGGGGCCGTGCACCAGTTCGACGTTGTCGGGCAGCAGGTGTTCGATGCCGTGCCGGTAAATGGTGTGGGTGTGCCCGCCGCACACCTCCATGAACTTGAAATGGTCGCGCTCACCGGCCAGGTGCTCGATGGCGCCCAGCAATTTGCGGGCTGCGGCCGGGTCACGGAACTCGTCAACGAATTTCATGTGCTTTTTCCTTTAGACGATGGCCGACGAGTCGAAGGCTTCCATTTCGGTGGTATAGGCCTCGCCGAGCTTCTTGACGGCCGCCAGGGTGAGTAAGGCCTCGGTCTCGTCGATCTTGGCCATCGCGAAGCCGACGTGGACCAGCACCCACTCGTCGGGCTCGGGCATGTCGTCCTCCAGCAGTCGCACGCTGATGGTGCGTTGCACGCCGCTGACGTCGACCTTCGCCAAATAGTTGGCAGGATCGGTGATTTCGACGATCCGGCCCGGAATCCCAAGACACATGTTCAGGTCCCTCCTGTCAGCAGCACTCAGCAGATCCGCGGCAGCGGGTCCCCGACGAGCATGTCGACGATCCGCGTTCCGCCGAACCCGGTACGCAGCACCACGCTTTCGGCCGGTTCGGTGAGGATTTCCCCGACTTCGGCCGCCTCGGCGCCCAGCGGATGCGACCGCAGCGCGGCCAGCCCGGCGTCGGCCTCCTCGGGCGCGACGACGGCGACGAACTTGCCCTCGTTGGCGACGTAGAGCGGGTCGATCCCGAGCAACTCGCACGCGCCATTCACCATGGGCCGCACCGGTAATCGCTCCTCGTCCAGCAGCACGCCAAGGCCACTGGCCTGAGCCAGTTCGTTGCACACGGTGCCCACCCCGCCCCGCGTCGCATCACGCAGCCATCTGGTGGACGGGGCGGCTGCCATCAGCAGTTCCACCAACGGGCTGAGGCTCGCGGTGTCGGAAGCGATGTCGGCCTCGATGGCCAGATCGCCCCGGGCGAGCATCACGGCCATGCCGTGATCGCCCATCGAGCCCGACAACAGCACCTTGTCACCGGCGCGCACGGATGCGGGCGACAGCGTGCGTCCCGCGGGAATGATCCCGGCGCCGGTGGTGGTGATGAACAGGCCGTCGGCGGCGCCCTTGGCCACCACCTTGGTGTCGCCGGTGACGACGTGCACACCCGCGTTCGCGGCCGCGGCCGCCATGTCGGCGACGATCTCTTTCAGTTCGGCGATCGGGAAGCCTTCTTCCAGCACGAACGCCGCCGAGATCCAGGACGGCACGGCGCCGGCCATCGCGAGGTCGTTGCAGGTGCCGTGCACGGCGAGTTCGCCGATGGAGCCGCCGGGAAATCGCCTGGGCTGCACCACGAATGAATCGGTGGACATCGCCAGGCGTTCGCCGCTGGGCAACGTCAGGACCGCACTGTCGCCCAGCGACTCCAGCAGCGGATTGCGGAACGCCTCCAGGAACACCGCGTCCACCAGCGCCGCAGAGGCCTTCCCACCCGCTCCGTGCGCCAGAGTCACGTGGTCGTCGAGCAACCGCGGGCGGCGCCTGCGGAACGACTCGATCCGCTCGATGACCTCACCCTCGGCGAAGCGCGGCCCCGACGACAGGTATTCGCCCGCTGACTTACTCATGCCGCCCCCAAACCTTGATCGCCACCAAGACGTTGATGCACGGTCAACCACAGCTGATAGCCCAGCAGCGCCTGGGATTC
>DASSGQ010000183.1:0-9509 GCA_035693385.1 Mycobacterium sp. | reverse complement strand
GAGGGTGGCGACAGCGTAGGCCTGATTGGGAGTTCCGGCCGGCGGCGCCGCGGGGTTGTGTGGCGGCTTGTCTTTGATGATCCCAGCGTCTTGTAAGCGTTGCCTGAACGGGATGACGGCGTGTTCGCGGCACGGGCGGCCCGGTATGCAAAAGAAGCAGCTGGCGTCGTCTGCCCATTTCGGTGCGGCGCTCATGCTGCATCACCTTCTCGGCGGCCGAGGAGCTGCAGCGCCGCTTGCTGGACGTAGCCGGGGCACATGTCGAAGTAGTGTTCGTCGATCGCGGCGCGTTGCACACGGCGACGGAAGTCGCCGTGCCACTTGCTGGCTGGCGGGTTAGAAACGCGATCGTCTACAATGGATGTATCGGGTTGGTTCTGGAGACCCTCGGCGGGAGTGGTGCCTCGCCGAGGGTCTTCGTTGTTTTGCTGCATTGTGGTGCCCTTCAATCGGGTTGGTTCGCAGCCGAGAATCCGTTTTTGAAAGGTGTTGTGCAGGTTATGGTTTGAGTAGTTCCTGCTTGGCTATGCCGCGCGCGACGAATGCGTCTATGGATGCTTGGGTGATGAATGTGAGGCGGCCGATCTTGACGGCATCGAGGTCGCCGCGCTTGATCATTTTGTAGATGGTGACGTCGCTGATGTTGCCGAGGACGGCGCGCGTGCCGTGGTTTTTGTCGCGGCCGATGGGGAGCAGCCGCTGCGGCGTGGTGTCAGTGTTGGGCATGGGTTGGGTTCCGTTCACGTTTTGTGCCAGTGATAGGCAAGTGCCCTTCTAGCATTACCATTGGGGTACGCCATAATCGCCGCCTTGCGTTGCGGCGGAGCGCCCTTCGAGCACCAAGCCATGCGCACAGACACGCACATGCGCGCACAGAACCGCATAACCCACGCACGGTAACGATTCGGTAACAGCTTCGACTACAGGCCGAGCCGCCCAGCCAACCCCTCCACCGCGCCACGCCCCGCGCTATCAGTCACATGCCCGTACACGTCGCCCGTCACCGCAACCGAGGAGTGCCCCAGCAAGTCACCCACCGCCCGGATATGCACACCAGCCTCCAGCCAGCCCGTCGCCGCCGAATGCCGAAGCGTGTGCACCCCAACGGTTTCCGGCAGCCCAGCCCGCCGCGCGGCGGCCTGCACAACCCGCAGCAGGCTCCGCGGATCCACTGGTGTGCCGAATTCGGTCGGGAACACTAGGCCGTGCTCGCGCCACTGGTCACCCGCCCGCAACCTGTCCTTCTTCAACGAGACCCGTTGTGCGCGCAGCAAATCCACGACGGCGGCTGGGACGGGTACCGCCCGCCGGGACCGCTCCGTCTTCGGCGCGGACACGACCAGCTGACCGGCTATCCGCGATGTCGTGGCCGACACCCTCAGCACACCGGCAGCCAGATCGATGTCGCGCCACTTCAGGGCGGCGATCTCTCCGCGTCGCATGCCGGTCGTCGCGGCCAGCACGATCGCCGGATAGTAGCGGGAGGACTCGCGGGCAGCGTCCAGCAGTCGCGCCAGGTCGACCTGTTCAAGGTGAACAGCTTCGCGGCGGGCTACGCCAGGCCGCGGCACCAAGGTTGCAGGGTTGACGCCGAGCAGCCCGTCACGGACCGCGGCGTCCAGGCCGGCCCGCAACACCACATAGGTGGACCGGATCGTTGAGTCGGAGAGCGCGCGCACCGCGGCCGGGTGCGGACATTCCGGGGTCACCTTGCCCGGTTTCGTCTGGGATCGCATGTCGATGATCAGCTTCTCGACGTGGGACGGGCGTAGCCGGTCGAGCCGTACCTGCCCGATGACCGACTGCTCCACATGCTTCTTGGAAAGCGCCCCGTACAGCTCCTGGGTGGCCGGTTTGCGGGATGACGCGGCCAGCGTCACGTCCCGCCAGTGCGCCATCCATGCGCCGACGGTTGTGGTGGCGTCGCGTGGCGGCTGGCCGGCCGTGATGCGTTTGCGTACCTTGTCCAGCTCGGCCAGGGCACCCTTCTGGGTGTCCGCGTACACGCTGACACGTTTGGGTTGGCCGGTGGTCGGATCGGTGTAGCGCAGCCGGGCTTCCCAGCGGCCGTTCGGCCGCTGGTAGACGTTGCCTTCGCTGTTGGCGCGCCGTTTGCCCATTGCTGCTAAGTGTAGCGAGCTGGTGGGCGTAGGAATGGGCGTATGGGCCGGTCCTCGGCGGCCAAAGAACCGTGTATGTGCTAGTCGGGCTGACAGGATTTGAACCTGCGACCACTTGACCCCCAGTCAAGTGCGCTACCAAACTGCGCCACAGCCCGGTCGCCGGTGGCTCCACCGGCGGCAGGTCGAAAGCCTACCGTAGGCGAAGCGCTAGGCCGCCATCCCCTCGGAACATGTCAGAGACTGGTGAAATCCTCGACGATCGATTCGGCCGCAGACGCGAGGACGATGGCTTCGAAACCGCCCGCAATGGTGAACAGCGCGGTATCAGCAGCGATCGGGTCCCCCACCGCATTGATGAGCCCCACTGGGTCGCCGTTGACCGCTTGCAAGATCCCGTTTAGGAACAGATTGACGTCATAGGACGGGATAGAGGTCAGGGCGGCGGTCGCGAAGTCCGCGGTGGGTAGCAGCACCGAGTAGCCGGTCGAGAGCGCGCTCGAGAAGGCATTGGTGAAACTGGTGTTCGCCGCCTGCAGGCCCTCGATGAAGCTCGGGATTGACGCCGGGGGCGGCGCTATGGGCGACGACCCCGGCATCGATGGCAGCGCCTGCAACAAGCCAGACGGCGACACGCCGGAACCCTCGGCGCTCAGATCGCTCACGAAGGCACCGATTCCTTGCTGGGTGCCGATAACCAGATCGCCGGCGACCTCGCCGGGGTTGACCGGCGGGAAGAGACCGAATGGTGTGGGCACATTCGGCGGCCCGGTCGACCAGCCCTGGCTGGGGCTGCCGTAGCCGAGGTTGACCAGCACCCGCATGTCCGGTTCGAGCAGGTCCGCCAACGGAGTTCCCACGACCGGGACCGCACGCAGCGGCTCCAGCAGTGGCAGGTGCGGGTTGGGAATCATGTAGTAACTGGTCGTGGTGGGGCCCACGGTGTTCGTCAGCGGAACAGCCGAATTAATCTGTGTGGGAGTCAGATCCGCGTAGGTGCCGTGCACATAATAGATCCCCGCAATGGCGTTGAGGTCGGCCAGGAAATCAATCGGGTATTGCGGGAAGTCGGCGAAGCCGTCGTATTCGATCGTGTAGATCTTCGTCACGAAGTCGTCGCCCGGAGTGGCGCCGTAGAACGTGAAACCTAGACTCGGCATGGTCAGGCCGGGGAACCGCGCCAGGAGGCCGCCGTTGGGATTCATGGGATCACCGAGCAGTGAGAAGACGACGGGGAGCGAGCTCGGCGTGCCGCTGGGATCGAGCATCTGCATTTCCAGGGAGGCGATGATCGAGCTCTGCGAGAAGCCCACAACGGCAACGTTGTTCCCGGCGGCAAGTTGCTGTTGGATCGCGTTGTTCAAGATCGTAACGCCCTGGGACACCGACACGTTCGGCACCAAATCCTTGATCCCTGTCAGCGGATAGAGCGCCTCCGGAGTGAACAGGGACTGCGCGTTGCTCACGGTGAAAGCCGGGAAATTCGGCGTGATGTATTTCGTGACAACGGCATTCACGTAGCTTTGCGGCGGTATCGGGTTGCCACTGCCGCCCATGACCAAAGTCACGTTCGCCGCGGATGGCCGCAGCGGCGCCACGGAGGCGGCGTTCACGGCCTCTGCCTCTTCGTAGGCGCTCGAGGCTGCCCCCAAGGCCCGCGCGAATTGAGCGTGAAACGCTTCCGCCTGCCCAAGGATCGCCTGAAACTCCTGGGCACACTCGTTGAACAGCGTCGCAGTGGCCGCTGATACCTCATCGCCGGCCGCCGCCACCACACCCGTTGTCCGGCCCGCGGCGGCGGCACTGGCCTCTTCGATCTCCGAACCAATCCCGGCCGCATCCGCGGCGGCCGCCGCCAGCATCTGCGGCTGGATAGTCACGTACGTCATCGGGCCATCCTTCACGCTGCGGCACTGACAGCGTAGAGCGATCTGGCCAGCCTGTCTGACGTTTGCCTGGCCCGGGCGCACACTCGATCCGGCCGGTCGAGCTCAGCGGCGCCTGGCCGGTCCCCGCTTTTCGCGCACCCGCACGTTGATCCGGATCGGACTGCCCTCGAACCCGAACGACTCACGCAGCCGTCGTTCCAGGAAACGCCGGTAACCCGCCTCGAGAAAACCGCTGGTGAACAGCACGAACGTGGGCGGCCGGGCGGCGGCCTGGGTGGCGAACAGGATGCGTGGCTGCTTGCCCCCGCGCACCGGAGGCGGCGTGGCCGCCACCACCTCCTTGATCCACGTGTTCAGCGGGCCGGTAGCGACCCGGGAGTCCCACGAGGCGAGCGCAGTCTCCATGGCCGGCACCAGTTTCTGCACCGCGCGGCCCGTCTTGGCGGAGATGTTGACCCGCTGCGCCCAGCGCAGTTGTGCCAGTTCACGGTCGATGTCGCGCTCCAGAAGGTCGCGTCGGTCCTCGTCGACCAAGTCCCACTTGTTGAACGCCAGCACCAGGGCGCGTCCGGCCTCGATCACCATCGACAGCACCCGCTGGTCCTGCTCGGTCAGCGCCACCGACGCGTCGATCAGCACGACCACCACCTCGGCCGCGTCGATGGCCGAATGGGTGCGCACCGAGGCATAGAACTCGTGCCCGCTGGCCTGACCGACCTTGCGCCGCAAGCCCGCCGTATCGACGAACCGCCACACCTTGCCGCCCAACTCGATGAGCGAGTCCACCGGATCCACGGTCGTTCCGGCCACGTCGTGCACCACCGAACGCTGGTCGCCCGCAAGCTTGTTCAGCAATGAACTCTTGCCCACATTCGGCTTGCCGACCAGCGCCACCCGCCGAGGACCGCCCGCGGCCGGCGCCGCTTCCGACACCTCGGGCAGCGCAGCCAGCACCTCGTCGAGCAGATCGGCCACACCGCGACCGTGCATCGCGCTGATCGCGTGCGGCTCGCCGAGGCCCAGCGACCACAGCGCCGCGGCGTCCGCTTCTACCTTATCGCTGTCAACCTTGTTGGCGGCCAAGAAGATTGGCTTGCCAGACCGGAGCAGAATACGGGCGGCGGCCTCGTCGGCCGTGGTGGCGCCGACGGTGGCGTCAACCACCAGGATCACCGCGTCGGCAGTGCGCATGGCCACCGACGCCTGTTCGGCCACCAACTGCTGCAGGCCCTTGGCGTCGGGCTCCCATCCCCCGGTGTCCTGCACGACGAACCGGCGTCCGGTCCACAGCGCCTCATAGGACACCCGGTCCCGGGTCACCCCGGGAACATCCTGCACCACCGCTTCGCGTCGCCCCAGGATCCGGTTGACCAGAGTCGACTTGCCGACGTTGGGCCGGCCCACGATAGCCACCACCGGCGCGGGACCCGCTTCCTCGGCATCCATCGCGTCGGAATCACCGAATTCCCAATCGCTTTCGTCGGTCCAAGTGCCGTCCTGGGTCACCGCACCGCCCCGCTTCGCTCCTTGACCAACGCCAGCAGGTGGGCGATCACCTCGTGTTGCGTCATGTCACTGGTGTCGACGATCACCGCGTCCGCCGCCGCGCGCAGCGGCGACACCGCCCTGGTGGAGTCGAGATGATCGCGACGGCGCACATCGGCCAGCACGCCCTCATAGTCGTCGGGCAGGCCCGCCGCGACGTTCTGGTCGTTGCGGCGCCGGGCGCGGGTTTCGGCGGATGCGGTCAAGAAGATCTTCACCGGCGCGTCGGGCAATACGACGGTCCCGATGTCGCGGCCCTCGACGACGACATTGCCCGGGCCGTTCGCCATTTCGCGCTGCAGTCCGACGAGCCGGCTGCGCACCGCGGGGACCGCGGATACCGCCGAAACCGCCCGAGTGACCTCGTCGCCCCGGATTACCGCCGAAACATCTTCGCCGGCAAGGTAGTAACGATCTCCGTCGGGGTTGTAGTCCACCGACATGTGCACGGCCGACGCGATCGCCGCGACGTTGCCGGCATCCGCCGGATCGACCCCGGCGCGCAACACCGCCAGCGTCACCATCCGGTACATGGCCCCGGTATCCAGATAGCGCGCCCCCAGTGCTTGCGCTAATCCCCTTGATACGGACGACTTTCCGGTTCCCGCCGGACCGTCGATGGCCACCACGACTGAGGTCACAGGCCCACCGCTTTGTACAGTTGCCCGATCTCGTCAAAGCGCAGCGCGCGGATGCTCCCCGGGCGCTGATTGCCCAGCGACACCGCACCGATGTCAGTGCGCACCAACGCCTCCACCGGGTAGCCGACGGCTGCGAGCAGCCGGCGCACGATGCGGTTGCGTCCCTCATGTAATGTCAACCGCACCAACGTCTTACCTGGAATGGCGTCGACCACCGCGAAATCGTCGACCTTGGTCACGCCGTCGTCCAGCTCGATTCCAGCCCGCAATTTCTTGCCCAGCCCGCGCGGAACCGACCCGGTCACCGTCGCCAGATACGTCTTGGGCACCTCGTGCGAGGGATGCATCAACCGGTGTGCCAGCTCGCCGTCGTTGGTGAGCAGGATCAGCCCCTCGGTGTCGGCGTCCAACCGCCCGACGTGGAACAGATTCTTGGTGCCGCGCACCCGGCGCTCGATCAAGTCGCCGATACACGGCCGGCCCCGGTCGTCCGACATTGTCGAATGCATACCACGCGGCTTGTTCAGGGCCAGATACACCAGCGACTCGTCGACGACGACCCGGGCCCCGTCGACGCGAATCACCGAGACGTCGGGGTCGACGCGCGTACCCAACTCGGTCACCACCTGACCGTCCACTTCGACGCGACCGTCGATGATCAACTTCTCGGCGGCGCGGCGCGACGCAATTCCGGCCTGGGACAACACCTTTTGTAGACGGACTCCCGAAGTATCCGCGTCAGCCTCGACCATCAATCCCGATCCACGTCGAACGACAGCTCCTGCTCGGCCGCCGGGCGCCCCGACAGCTTGATGAAACGTGGCTCGCTGTCCAGGGATTCGCTCAGGTCCTCGATCGTGTCGACATCGGGAAGCAACGGCGCGATATCGGGGAGGTCGGCCAGGGACGTCAGCCCCAAGCGTTCCAGGAACATCTCCGTGGTGGCGAACGTCACAGCCCCGGTGTCGTCGTCGACGCCGGCTTCGGTGATCAGGCCGCGCGCCAACAGGGTGCGGATGACCGCGTCGACGTTGACGCCGCGAACAGCACTCACTCGGGCACGTGTCACGGGCTGACGGTAGGCCACCACGGCCAGCGTCTCCAGCGCTGCGCGGGTCAGCTTGGATCGGGCACCGTCTAGCAGCAGTTTCTCGACGTACGGCGCCAAGCGGGCGCGCGTGTACATCCGCCATCCCCCGCTGGTCTTTCGCAGGTCGATGCCACTGTCGCGTTCGGTGAGCTCGTCGGCCATCTGCTGCAGCTTCGCGGCGATCCGGTAGACGGGTTGCTGCGTGACCGCGGCCAGCGCCTCGGCGGTGACCGGAGTGTCCACCACCAGCAACAGCGCCTCCAGCACGCGGCCCAGTTCGTCGGCGTCCAGCGGGGCCGCCTCAGCGATGTCCGGGATGCCATAGCCCAGGTCGATGCCGGGCAACTCTTCAGTCACGAGCGCCGTTCCTCTCCCCCGCAAGCGGGCGGTGCCCCCAACATCACTGCGCAATGCATCGTCTCGGCGCGAGTCATGATTCGTCCGGCACCGATTCGTCGGGCACTACTATCAACGCTTCGCTGGTCGGACGCTCCCCGGTCCACGAAATCTGGAGCACGCCAAGCGGCTCCGACTGGTCGAATGCTACCGTGCGGGTCCGATACAGATCGAGCAGCGCCAGGAAGCGCCCGACAACCTCCATCGATGCCCGACAGTCGGCGACCAGCTCGCCAAACGTGGCCCACTCGCCGCTGCCCCGCGCTGCCAGGATCGCCAGCAGTTTTTCGGCCTGCTCGGGGACCGAGACCTTGAGGTCGTGCAGATGTTCGGTGGCCACCGTCGGGACCGGCCGCGGGGTGAACGCGATGGCGGCGATCTCGGCGAACCGTTCGGCGTCGACCCCGAGCATCACCTCGGGCAGCAGGTCGGTGAACCGTTCCTCGAGCGACACGGCGCGCGGATAGCTGCGCAGCGCGGCGGCCTCGAGCTCGGCGAACAGCTCCGCGACGTGCTTGAACGCGCGGTATTGCAGCAGTCGGGCGAATAGCAGGTCGCGCACCTCGAGTAGCGCCAAGTCCTCGTCGTCCTCGACCTGTCCGGTCGGCAGCAGGCGGGCCGCTTTCAGGTCGAGCAGGGTCGCGGCTATCACCAGGAACGCGGTGGTCTCCTCTAAGCCGAGCTGGGGACCGATCTCCCGGGTGTACGAGATGAAGTCGTCGGTGACCTGATGCAGCGCCACTTCGGTGACGTCGAGACGATGGGCGAAGATCAGCTGCAGCAGCAGATCGAACGGCCCCTCGAAGTTGGTCAGTCGGACCTGGAAGCCGTTCGTAGGTGGCGTCTCACCGTTCACACTGCCCTTCACGCGCCGAATCGGTGGATGAACTCACGGGCCAACGCGCGGTAGGCAATAGCGCCAGTCGATTTCGGGGCCCAGGTGGTGATGGGCTCGCCTGCCACGCTGGTCTCCGGGAAGCGGACGGTCCGGCTGATCACGGTGTCGAACACCAAGTCACCGAACCGCTGCACCACCCGGGCCATCACCTCGCGCGAGTTGACGGTACGCGGGTCGTAACGCGTGATCAGGATGCCGCTGATCTCCAGCTTTGGATTGAGCCGGTCGCGCACTTTGTCGACGGTATCGGTGAGCAGCGCCAGTCCGCGCAGCGAGAAGAACTCGCACTCGGTGGGGATCACCACGCCGTCCGCGCACGCCAGCCCGTTGACGGTGAGCAGGCCCAGCGACGGTTGGCAGTCGATCAGCACATAGTCGTACCGGTCCAGCACCGGGTGCAGCGCCCGGGCCAGAGTCTGCTCGCGGCCGACCTCGTTGACCAGCTGGATCTCCGCGGCCGAGAGGTCGATATTGCTGGGCACCAGATCCAAGTGCTTGACCCGGGTGGAAAGCATCACGTCGTCGATCGACACTCGCGGCTCGACCAGCACGTTGTAGATGGTCTTTTCCAGCTCGTAGTGCGGGACACCCAGGCCCGCGGACAGCGCGCCCTGCGGGTCGATGTCCACCAGCAACACCCGCCTGCCGTATTCGGCCAGCGCGGCGCCCAGGTTGATCGTCGACGTGGTTTTCCCGACGCCGCCCTTCTGGTTACACATCGCGACGACCTTGGCGGGGCCGTGCGAGGTGCGCGGCTCAGGCTCCGGGACCGGCCGCGGCGGGCGTCCCGTCAGGCCGATCTCGACAGCACCGTCCGGGGGGTCGGTCATCATGCCCGCGGTGTTCGGGAGGTGAACATCGCAGGAAAGTCTAACGGGTTCGCGCGCGTACGCCGGACGACCCGCAGGCAATTAACCAGCCAATACGGGC
>DASSGQ010000182.1:0-15137 GCA_035693385.1 Mycobacterium sp. | reverse complement strand
GTGTCGAACGGTGGCTGGGGGTCGTATTCGATGAGCAACTGGGCGGCCTGGGCGGCCAGTCGGTCGACAAGGAGTTCGGCCAGCCGCAGCGCCATGTCAAGGCCACTCGACACGCCCGCGGCGGTGATGAGTCGCTGCGGGAGGTGCTCGACGACTCGGTCGGGCACATAACGCGCGCCCAATTCGTTGAGCAGGCTTGCTGCCCGCCAGTGAGTCGTTGCGGTCAAGCCATCGAGCAGGCCCGCGGCCGCAAGCAACAGCGCGCCGGTACACACCGAGGTCGTGAACCTGGTGTGCGGATGTACCGATCGAAACCAGTCGCGGATGACCTCGTCGTGCAGCAGCTGTCGGGTCCCGATACCACCGGGCACGACCACCACATCGGGTGCGCTGACTTCGCCGAATGTGGCGTCGCAAGTGATACCGAGCATCCCGTTTTCCGTGCGCACCTCGCCACGCCGGTGCCCGACGAATACCACGTCGATCGATGGAATGCGTTGCAGCACTTCATAGGGTCCAACCGCGTCGAGTGCGGTGAAACGCGGGAACAGCGGTATCGCGACCAACATCACGCGTGCCTGGCGCCGGCCACTGCTTCAGTTTCCGCGTCGGTTTCTGACGCCTCCGCAACCGCCCGCCGCAGCGCCGGCGGACGCAGCCAGTCGGGCAGCCAGTCGGGCGGGGCATCGGGGGCGCGGTCGAACGGACCGCCCCCCGGATCGTCGACTCGTCCACCCCAACGCACCAGGTCCTCCTCAGGCCGGTAAATCTCCCGAATCACCAACGCGCACAGCACCATGACCGCGACGTCACGCAGCAACACCGTCGTGGTGAAGAATTGCTCGGGCAGTCCACGGTTCGGATTGCCGTACAGGTAATACATCCGCGGCACCCACACCAGCGCGTCAATCGTCATCCACGTCAACAGTATTCGACGATGCGGCAACGCCAGTACGGCCAGCGGCACCAGCCACAACGAAAACTGCGGGCTCCACACCTTGTTGGTCAACAGGAAGGCCGCGACCGCCAAGAACGCCAGCTGCGCCACTCGTGGGCGTCGCGGGGCGGTGAGCACCACGTAAGCGATGGCCGCACAACACGCCGCGAACGTCACCGTGACCACCGTGTTCAACACCGTGGGCGGCTCCCAGAAGCCCAGGTTGGGATCGAAGCCGCGCCAGCCGGTGAATGACTTCACGACGTTGTACAGCGAGTCCATGTCATCACCGCGACGGGTGTTGAGCCGGAAAAACTCCGACCAGCCCCGCGGAAAGAGCACCAAGACAGGAAGATTCACCAACAACCAGGTCGTCACGGCCGCGGCTGCGGTGCGCCACAGCGCACCGAGGCGCCCAGTCCGGATACCCAGCACCAACATCGGGCCCAGGAACAACAACGGGTACAGCTTGGCCGCGGCGCCCAATCCGATCAGCACACCGGCGAGCACCGGTTTTCGTCGCGCCCACGCCAACAGCCCGCCCATCGCGAATGCCGTTGCCAGCGCGTCGAAGTTGGTGAATATCTGAAAGATCACCAACGGCGACGCGCCCACCAGTGCCGCATCCCAGACGCGGCGGCCCGACAGTCCCGCGGATGCCCACACCGTCGCCAGCCACGCCAACGACAACCCGAACGCCGCGACGTCGAAGAAGATCACCACCTCGGCGACCACGGGAAGGGGCGCAACCTTGCTCACCGCCGTGTAGGTCTTGGCCAGCGCCATCGACGCGTACTGATAGATGCCGGTCAGCACCGGATACTCCATGTACCGCACCGCGATCTGGCCGTCGTAGCGGGTCTGCGGTGCGCCGTTGGCGTCGCTCTCGATCCAACTGGACTTGTACGGAAACTTGCCCTGATTCAACAACTCCGCGCCGTAGAGCGGCACCGTATCGGAGTAGCACAACTCGTAGTAAGCGCGTTGGTTGTCCCAGTTGGCGACGCGCTGGTCACCCGTCCCCGTCCCACTGCTCTGCAAGCAGGCCGCCTTCGTCGACCAACCGAGCGCCAGGAACACCAGCGCCATCACAAACATCACCCGTACCGGGGTCATCACCCGAGTGCGGCCGATCAGCGCGTGCCGGCCGACCGGTCCTCCCACGACGTCCGCCAGGGCCGCGCCCAAAAAGTCGGTGCGGCTGGGGCAATCACGGTTGTCGGCGCTACGCCGATCGGCGGCCAACGGCAGCGGCGAGATGGTCTCGCTCTGCTGTTGCGCGCCGGTCACGGGGGTGGTGGCGGAGCTTGCGGGCCGCCCGGCGGGACACCGCCGGGTTGGGGGCCGCCGGGCGGTGGCGGCCCGGCGGTGATCGTGGTGGGGGGACCGACCGGGATGGTGATGCCCGGCGCCACCTCGATGGTGGGCTGGATAACGGTCTCCGAGGGCGGTGGGGGCGGGGGCGGCGGCGCAACAGGCGCGCCCGCATATCCGCCGATCTCGGTCGGCTTCGGGAAGCTCTCATTGGAAGTGCCCACCAGGGCGCCGTCCATGGTCGACTTCCAGATGTCCGACGGCAGGCCGGAACCGTAAACCTCTGCGCCCGAAGCCGTTACCAGCGGGACGTTGTCTTGAACCGTGCCCACCCACACGGCCGTGGACAGCGACGGCGTGTACCCGACCATCCAAGCATCCTTGTTGGCCTGGCTGTCGCCCAACTGCACCGTGCCGGTCTTGGCCGCCGACGGACGCCCGCCGGCCAAGTTGTGGCCGCGCGAATAGGCGGCGATCGGCTGCATTGCGGAGGTGACGTTGTCCGCGACGCCCTTGTCGATGCGCTGCTCGCCGCTGCTGTCCTTGCCGCCGGCGTCGAACAGCACTTGCCCTTCGGCGTTGACCACCTTTTGCACCAGATGCGGCCGGTGATAGATGCCGGATGCGGCCAGCGTGGCATAGGCCGAGGCCATGTCGATCGGCCGAGTCTGGTACTGGCCCAGCACGATCCCGTTGTTCGGAGGTCCGCCCTTGCCGTCCTCGGACAGCGTGTGCGGGACGCCCGGGAAGCTGGCGGCGACACCGGCCTGATGCGCGGCGGCCGCGACGGCCTGCGGCCCGCCCTTGAGTTTGAGCATCAGCCGGTAATAGGCGGTGTTGAGCGAGAGCTTGAGCGCCTCGGCGATATTGCAGGTCCCGCAGCTCTCGCCGTCAACATTGGTGATCTTGATGCCGTCAACGGTCAGCGGGGAGCTGTCCACCTGGTAGCCCAGCCCGATCCCCTGTTCGAGCGCGGCGACCAGCGCGAAAACCTTGAACGACGACCCGGTCTGCAGCCCGGCCTGAGCGAAGTCGAATCCGTTGGCATCGGAACCGCCGTAGTACGCGCGTATCGCACCGTTGTGAGGGTCGATCGAGACGGCGGCGGACCGCATGTCCGGATCCTGCCCGTCGAGGTATTTCGATACCGCCTTCTCCGCGGCCTGCTGGGCCTTCGGATCGATCGTGGTGGTGACCTGCAGACCCTGGGTGTTCAGGGTCTGCTCGTCGATGTTGAACAACTCCATCAGCTCTTTGGTCACCTGACGCTCGATCAGGCCGTCGGGGCCGGTGATCTGGCTCTGGGCGCGGGCCAGGTCGGGCGGGACGGTCGCCGGAAACACCTGTGCCGCGCGGTCACTCGGTGACAGCGCCTTGGTTTCCACCATCCCGTCGAGCACCCAGTTCCAGCGCTCCGCGGCGCCCTTGGGATCGACCGCCGGGTCCAGCGAGGACGGCCGGCGAATCAGCGCCGCCAGAAGCGCCCCCTCGGAGATCGTGAGCTGCTCGACCGGCTTGTCGAAATACGCCTTGGTAGCGGCCGAGATGCCGTAGGCGCCGCGGCCGAAATAGATGATGTTCAGATAGGCCTGCAAGACATCGTCTTTGGACCACTCCCCCGACATCTTGGTGGCGATGACCAATTCCTTGGCCTTGCGCATCAAGCCGCTGAACCCGTGTTGCGCCGATCCGACCAGCGCGTTCTTCACATACTGCTGGGTGATCGTGGAGCCGCCCTGTAGATCACCGCCGCCGAAGAGGTTGTTGTTCACCGCGCGCGCGAAGCCGGTGAACGAAAAACCCGGGTTCGAATAGAAGTTGCGGTCTTCTGCGGCGATCACCGCCTGGCGCACGTGCACCGGCACTTGGCTGAGGTTGACGTCGACCCGATTGCCTTCAGGAGGAATGATTTTGCCGATTTCGGAGCCGTCGCTGGCCAGGATGGTCGACACCTGGTTGGTGCGGATGTTGCCCGGCTTGGGAACGTCGACGATGAAGTACGCCATCGCGAAGGTGACGACCGGCAACAGCACCAGCACCGCCGCCGCGATGTAGGCCAGCCGTCGCACCCACCGCCAGTTGATCTGGTCGGCCAAGCCCCCATGGCCCCGCGGTCCGTGGCCGCCGGGGAATGTGCCGCCCGGTCCCCCGGGTCCACCGGGCGGGCCGGGTGGTGGCGGGGGTGCTTCCGGTGGGCGGTGTTCGCGAACGGGGCCGCCTCGCCAGGGCGGCGGTGCAGCGCGACTTTCGAGCGCGGCCTTGACCTCGTCGAGCGCGTCCCGCCGCAAGGGTGTCGACGAAGGGTTGTCCAGCGCGGCCTTGACTTCCTCGATGCGATCGGTCCGCTGGGGTGACCGGCCATCGACGACGGCCGGCAGGATTTGGGTCAGCCGGTCGTCGGGTGGAACGGGGTGACGCCGGCCGGACCCCGAGCCGTCCTGGACCGGACGTTCGGGATTGCCCGGCCGATCGTTACTCGCATGCCTGCCCACGCGCTCAGTCGCCGACTCGTTCATGTCGCTGGACGACTGGTCGTAGGGCCCTTCGTTACTCAATGGCCGTCCGGGCGCCGTTGCGGGCCGTCCCCGTGCCGCCGGTGCCCTTGGGCGGGCGTAGCGCACCCATCACGTACGACTTCACGAGGTGATTCCAGCTGCAGGTCCGGCACACCTCCACCACGTGGACCGAGAACTCTGTGAAGCGGGTTGCCAGCATCACCAGCTCTTCGGCGGTGCGCGCCGAACCCGATACCGCGCCCAAATGGTCGCCGAACACCCACGACACCAGGGTGAGCTGCTCCTTGCGACAGATCGGGCACATCACCTGGCTTGGTTTCCCGTGAAACTTTGCGGCGCGCAGCAAATATGGGTTCGCGTCACAGACCTCGGACACACCGGTGCGGCCCGAGTACACCTGGGCCAGTAGCGAGCGCCGCCGAAGCGCGTAGTCCACCACTTGTCGCTGCAGTCGCACGGACACCAGAGTACGTGGCGATCCCTACCACCGATACGCAACCGAGCCTGTTGTCGGCCGCAACCGTGCCGAATCCAGGCCTGACTTCTACGATCGTCGGCGTGGCGAAATCGGGCGGGACACCACTCGGCGCCGGGGCGACAGCTACCACCCGCGCCAAAGACAGCGACCGCCAAGAGACCTGCACGCTGCTCGACAACGCCCTCAAGCAAACACGCAAAAGATTTGGGAACACCACCGGATTCCGTCTCGTGGTCTACCCCACCTACGCCGTTCTCGACCGCGCGGACCCCTCCGATGACCGCCGGATGCTCGCGTACGACTACCGGGGTGGATGGGGTGACATGCGGCAATCCGACGTCAAAACCACCTATCTGATCATCGAGCGAGCATCTGACCCGACTACTCCGGGAGCTCTTTCGCTGTCGGTCTACGTCTCGAGTGACTACGGCGGCGGTTTCATCGTCTTCGCAGGTGACGGCACCACCAAACGGATCAATCTGCCGTCCTAGCCGCGTGTCCCGCACGCGACGCGGCGGCTAATGGCGCACCAACATCCGGTAGTGTTGTGGCGAATATATCGAGACGATACGATGGCGCGAGGCGTCGGACCGTCGTAGCGGATCGCGCAGTAGCGGACCACGAAGTAGCGAACCACGTAGCCGATCATGCAAAGGAGGTGGATCGATGTTGGAGCTCGCAATTCTGGGACTCCTGATCGAATCGCCGATGCATGGCTACGAATTGCGGAAACGGCTGACCGGCCTACTGGGCGCGTTCCGGGCGTTTTCCTATGGCTCGCTCTATCCCGCGCTGCGCCGAATGCAGGTCGAAGGCTTGATTGCCGAGAATGCCGCCCCCGCCGGTACTCCGGTGCGGCGGGCCCGGCGGGTCTACCAACTGACCGACGCCGGTCGTCGTCGCTTCGGTGAGCTGGTGGCCGACACCGGCCCGGTCAACTACACCGATGACGGCTTTGGGGTACACCTGGCGTTCTTCAACCGCACTCCGGCGGAGGCGCGGATGCGGATCCTGGAAGGCCGTCGCCGTCAGGTCGAGGAACGCCGCGAAGGTCTGCGCGAGGCGTTGGCCCGGGCCAGCAGCTCCTTCGACCGCTACACCCGCCAGCTCCATCAGCTGGGGCTCGAGTCCAGTGAGCGCGAAGTCAAGTGGCTCAACGAACTGATCGCCGCGGAGCGGGCGGCGCCGGGCCTCACCGAACAGACATGAAACCTCTCGACGAATCCCGCAGCAACGAACAGCTGAGACAGCAAGTTACGAAGTTAGGAGAACGCCCTATGAGTGAGCACCAACCGTTGGGGGCGCCTGAGGCGCACCCTGAGGTACGAGTCGCCATTGTCGGCGTCGGAAACTGCGCATCTTCGCTTGTTCAGGGCGTGCAGTACTACCTCGACGCCGACGAGAACAGCAGCGTGCCAGGCCTGATGCACGTGAAGTTCGGCCAGTATCACGTCCGCGACGTGAAGTTCGTGGCCGCCTTCGACGTGGACGCCAAGAAGGTCGGCTTCGACCTGTCGGAGGCGATCTTCGCGTCGGAGAACAACACCATCAAGATCGCCGACGTGCCACCCACCAACGTGACTGTGCAGCGCGGCCCGACGCTCGACGGCATCGGCAAGTACTACGCCGACACCATCGAGTTGTCCGACACCGAGCCTGTCGACGTGGTTCAGACGCTCCGCGAGGCGAACGTCGACGTGCTGGTGTCCTACCTGCCGGTGGGGTCCGAAGAGGCCGACAAGTTCTACGCCCAGTGCGCCATCGACGCCGGTGTCGCATTCGTCAACGCGCTGCCGGTGTTCATCGCCAGCGACCCGGTGTGGGCCAAGAAGTTCGCCGACGCCGGCGTCCCGATCGTCGGTGACGACATCAAGAGCCAGGTCGGCGCGACAATCACGCACCGGGTGATGGCGAAGCTCTTCGAGGATCGCGGTGTCCAGCTGGACCGCACCATGCAGCTCAACGTGGGCGGCAACATGGACTTCCTCAACATGCTCGAGCGTGAGCGGCTGGAGTCCAAGAAGATCTCCAAGACCCAGGCGGTCACGTCGAACCTGCAGCGCGAGTTCAAGACCAGGGACGTGCACATCGGACCGTCCGACCACGTGGGCTGGCTCGACGACCGCAAGTGGGCCTACGTGCGGCTGGAGGGCCGTGCGTTCGGCGACGTGCCGCTGAACCTGGAGTACAAGCTCGAGGTGTGGGACTCGCCGAACTCGGCCGGCGTCATCATCGACGCGGTCCGGGCGGCCAAGATCGCCAAGGACCGCGGCATAGGCGGACCGGTGGTTGCCGCGTCGGCGTATCTGATGAAGAGCCCGCCGAAGCAGTTGGCCGACGACGTCGCGCGTGCCCAACTGGAAGAGTTCATCATCGACGCTTAGTCCGGGCACTCCCCCGCCCGGCCGATGAACTCACACGAGTCACAAGAAGTTCGGGGTGTGCCGCCGTGCCCACCTCACAGCGACTCGGGCAACATCGACATCCACACGTTGCGGCTACTCAACTGACGACTGGGCGTCGGTGCGACGCGATCTGAGCGAGCGACGCGGACCACCTTTCGCAGGTCGCGGCGGAGTTCGTAGTGTCTAAAGACGTGACCGACATGTCTGAGGACGGACTGGCGGAATTGACTGAGTTCGCGCTGCTGTCCGAGAACGCCGAGCAGGCCGGCGTCGCGGGTCCAGTACCTGACGTCGAGCGGGTGCAAGCGGATTCGGCGGAGGGCACCATCAGTGCGCTCCGTTGGGGCGCGCCCTCGTCGGAACGTCCGCCGCGGATCGTTTTTCTGCACGGCGGCGGGCAAAACGCGCACACCTGGGACACGGTGATCGTCGGTCTCGGTGAACCGGCCCTGGCGGTGGACCTCCCCGGGCACGGCCACTCCGCCTGGCGCGAGGACGGCGACTACTCACCACAGCGCAACGCCGCCGCCTTGGCGCCGGTCCTCCGCGACCTCGCACCGACCGCCGACCTCGTGGTGGGCATGTCGCTGGGCGGATTGACCGCGATCCGGCTGGCGGCGGTGGCGCCCGACCTGGTGGATGAACTCGTCCTGATCGATGTCACCCCGTCGGCGCTGCAACGGCACGCCCAGCTGACCGCCGAACAGCAAGGCACGGTCGCGCTGATGCACGGCGAGCGGGAGTTCCCCAGCTTGCAGGCGATGCTGGACCTGACGATCGCGGCGGCACCGCACCGCGAGGTGAAGGCGCTGCGCCGTGGCGTCTTCCACAATTCCCGCCGGCTTGACAACGGCAATTGGAGCTGGCGCTACGACGCCATCCGTACCTTCCCCGACTTCGCCGGCCTGTGGGACGACGTCGACCGGCTAGCCGCGCCCATCACCCTGGTGCGCGGTGGCTTGTCGGGTTTCGTCACCGACGAGGACGCCGCTGAACTCGGCAAGCGCGCAACCAATTTCCGCGTGGCACACGTCGTCGACAATTCCGGCCATTCCGTCCAAAGCGACCAGCCTCGCGCGCTGATCGACATCCTGCGCGGGGTGCTGGACGCACGGTGAACCCGGCACGCCCCCGGGCCTACGGTGAAAACATGACCTCACCCGTGCACCCAGACCGTCCCATTCGTATCGGCGTGCAGTTGCAGCCGCAGCAAGCCCCGCGTTACCGCGATCTGCGCGACGCCGTTCGCCGCTGCGAGGACATCGGTGTCGACATCGCCTTCAACTGGGACCACTTCTTCCCGCTCTACGGAGATCCGGACGGCGCACACTTCGAATGTTGGACCATGCTCGGGGCCTGGGCCGAGCAGACGTCACGCATCGAGATCGGTGCGCTGGTGACGTGCAACTCCTACCGCAATCCCGAGTTGCTGGCCGATATGGCCCGCACCGTGGACCACATTTCGGGCGGCCGGCTCGTCCTGGGGATCGGTTCCGGCTGGAAGCAACGGGACTACGACGAGTACGGCTACGAATTCGGCACGGCCGGCAGCCGCCTAGACGACCTGGCGGCCGCGCTGCCCCGGATCACGGCGCGGTTGGCCAAGCTCAACCCGCAGCCCACCCGTGACATCCCGGTCCTGATCGGCGGCGGGGGCGAACGCAAGACCCTGCGACTGGTCGCCGAATACGCCGATATGTGGCACAGCTTCAGCTCCGCCGACGAGTTCCCGGCGAAGTCGGCCGTCCTCGGCCGGCATTGCGCCGACGTTGGCCGGGACCCGGCGAAGATCGAACGCTCGGCCGCGGTCAACGGTGCCGTTGGGGGCGGCGGCCTCGTCGCCAACGCCGAAACCCTCGTCGGCCTCGGCGTCACGCTGCTGACCGTCGGTTGCGACGGGCCGGACTACGACCTGACCGCCACCGAAGCGCTGTGCAGATGGCGCGATAGCCGCTGATCCCGTCGACTTGCGTTTGCTCCCAATTCATCCGTCAAACACCTGAAAGCTCACGCCAAGCCATGAGAAACTCTCAGCGCTAGCTTCTCGAAGCGGGTTGAAAGAGACTCAAAAGCGGATGCCAAAGAAGTACGGGATCAAAGAAAAAGACCAGGTCGTTTCCCACATTCTGAATCTGGTGCTGACTGGGAAGCTGCGCAGCGGCGACCGCGTCGACCGCAATGAGATCGCGGTTGGCCTGGGAGTCAGCCGCGTCCCAATTCAAGAGGCGCTGGTCCAACTCGAGCACGACGGGATCGTGTCCACCCGTTATCACCGGGGCGCCTTCGTCGAGCGGTTCGACGAAGCCACCGTCCTCGAGCATCACGAACTTGACGGCCTGCACAACGGGATCGCCTCGGCGCGTGCGGCGACCAACCCCACACCGCGGATCCTCGGGCAGCTCGATGCGCTCATGCGATCAATCCGCTCCGCGAAAGAATCCCGGGCATTCTCCGAAATCACCGGCGAATACCGCCGCACCATCAACGACGAGTACGCGGGACCGCGGCTGCACGCCACCATCCGCGCGTCGCAGGACCTCATCCCCCGGGCGTTCTGGATGACCTACCAGTGCAGCCGCGACGACATGTTGCCGTTCTACGAAGACGAGACCTCCGCAATACACCGGCGTGACCCCGACGGCGCACGCGCCGCATGCATCGGCCGGTCCAACCTGATGGCCAAGACGATGTTGGCCGAACTGTTTCGACGCCGGGTGTTTGCCGCGCCCGACGACATCGGCCCAGTTGTTCCCGGCCCTATTCAGGTGTTCGCCGGGGCCGACGCGCCGCACGCCGAGCCGTCGATCACTCTTTAACGCGCCGAACCGCCGGTCGGTCGATACGGTGGCGGTGATGAATTTGTGCCCGGACTGGCGCGCCGCGCGCCGAAAGCTGTTCGCACTGGCCGCGACAACGCTGATAGTGAGTGGCCTGGCGCTGGCCGGACCGACCGCGCCTGCGTCTGCCGACTGGAACCAATGCGCTCCGGCCGGCGTGGACAGCGCGATCAGCCTGCCGAAAGATCTGACCGAAACCCCGACCATGGGCCAGGACGACGATCACACAACAGCGACGGTCGAGCCGCTCAGTGCAGTCAACGTCGGCGCATTGGGCCTCGGCACGCCGGGCGTCCTGACGGTCGGCACGCTCTCGGATGCTCCACCGAACATCTGCATAAACCCCACCGGACAATTCAGTGGCTTCGACAACCAGCTGCTGGGCGCCATCGCCGACAAGCTGGGTCTGCAGGTCCGCTTTGTCAGCACGGACTTCGCTGCGCTGCTCGCCCAAGTGGCGTCCCGGCGCTTCGACGTTGGCTCGGCGTCGGTGAAAGCCACCGACGCGCGGCGTCGCACCGTCGCGTTTACCAATGGCTACGACTTCGGCTTCTATTCGCTGGTGGTGCCCCCCGGCTCACCGATCCACAACTTCAGCGATCTCGCGGCGAGCCAGCGCATCGGCGTGGTCCAGGGCACCGTCGAGGAGTCGTATGTGGTCGACACCTTGCACATGCAACCCGTGAAGTACCCCGGCTTCGCCACGGTGTACGCCAGCCTCAAGTCTCGCCAGATCGACGCGTGGGTGGCGCCGGGGACTCTGGCGGCGACCGTGATGAGGCCGGGCGACCCGGCAGACGTTGTCGCCAACACGTTCAGCCGCGGCAACTTCGTGGCCTATGCGGTCGCCAAAGACAACCAGCCGCTGGTCGACGCGCTGAATTCCGGGCTGGACGCCGTCATCGCCGACGGCACCTGGGCGAACCTGTATTGCCAGTGGGTGCCGCGCACAACGCCGCCCGGCTGGAAGCCCGGATCGAAAGCCGCCCCCACCCCGCAACTGCCGGACTTCTCCGCGATCGCCGCCAGCCAGCATCGCCCGCCGGTGGGCCGGGCCACGCCGAAGTCGACACTGACCCAGTTGCGTGACTCCTTCTTCGACTGGGACATGTATCGACAGGCCATCCCCATTCTGTTCACCACGGGGTTGCCCAATACGTTGATCCTGTCCACCAGCGCCAGCGTCATCGGGCTGGCGCTGGGCATGGTCCTGGCAATGGCCGGAATGTCACATTCACGCTCCCTGCGCTGGCCGGCTCGGGTGTATACCGACATCTTCCGCGGTCTTCCCGAGGCGGTGATCATCCTGATCATCGGGCTGGGCATCGGCCCGTTGGTGGGCGGGATCACGCACAACAATCCGTACCCGCTGGGCATTGCCGCACTCGGGCTGATGGCCGCCGCCTACATCGGCGAGATCCTGCGCTCGGGTATCCAAAGCGTCGACTCCGGCCAGCTGGAAGCCTCCCGTGCGCTTGGCTTCAGCTATGGGGCCGCGATGCGGCTGGTGGTGGTGCCGCAGGGAATACGGCAGGTGCTGCCGGCACTGGTCAATCAGTTCATCGCGCTGCTGAAGGGCTCCGCGCTGGTGTACTTCCTGGGTTTGGTCGCCCGACAGCGAGAGCTGTTCCAGGTGGGTCGCGACCTGAACGCGCAGACCGGCAACCTGTCGCCGTTGGTTGCCGCCGGTCTCTTCTACTTGCTGTTGACCATTCCGTTAACGCATTTGGTGAACTACATCGACGCCCGCATGCGCCGCGGCCGCAACGCGGCTGAACCAGAAGGGCACGCCGGCATCGTCGCGTCCACCCATGCCCAGGGGATCACGTGACCGCAGACACCGCAGGACGACCGTCAGTCTCGTTGGGAGCCAAGGATATTCATCAAACTCTTGGCGGGACAAAGGTGCTGTGCGGCGTCGACATCGAGGCCCCCGCGGGCCGCACGGTAGCCGTGATCGGACCCTCCGGCTCGGGCAAGTCAACGCTGTTGCGCACCCTGAACCGGTTGCACGAGCCCGACAGCGGCGACATCCTGCTCGACGGCCGATCGGTCTTGCGCGACGATCCCGACGAACTCCGCCAGCGCATCGGCATGGTGTTCCAGCATTACAACCTTTTCCCGCATCTCAGCATTCTGAAAAACGTCTCCTTGGCGCCGTGCAAGTTACGGGGACTGTCTCCCGACGAGTCGCGGGAACTCGCGCTGGCTCAGCTGGAGCGAGTTGGCCTGAAGCACAAGGCCGGTGCCCGTCCCGGCATGCTGTCCGGTGGCCAACAACAACGCGTTGCGATCGCCCGAGCGCTGGCCATGGCCCCGCAGGTGATGTTCTTTGACGAAGCCACCTCGGCGCTGGATCCCGAAATGGTCAAAGGCGCGCTGGGGCTTATCGCCGACCTCGGCGCGGGGGGCATGACGATGGTTGTCGTCACGCATGAAATGGGTTTTGCCCGGTCGGCGTCCAACACTGTCGTTTTCATGGATCAGGGCAAAGTCGTGGAATGCGGGCCGCCCGAGCAGATATTCGAGGCCGCGAAGACCGAGCGACTCCAGCGGTTTTTGTCCCAGGTGCTGTAAGAAGGTCGGTGTCTGCTCGGCGCTAGCTACCTTGTACGCACCGAATATCCGGTTAGACTGCCGACTTATGGCCGACAGCGAATCCACCTCGGGCGAGGTGACGGAGCTTGCGGAAGGTTTGCACCGCGCGCTGTCCAAACTATTTTCAATTCTGCGCCGCGGGGACCCCAATGGCGCTGCGGCCGGGGAATTGACGCTTGCGCAGTTATCGATCCTCGTCACATTGCTGGATCAGGGCCCCATTCGGATGACCGACCTGGCGGCACACGAACGGGTGCGAACGCCGACCACCACCGTGGCGATCCGCCGGCTGGAGAAGATCGGACTGGTGAAACGTTCCCGCGACCCATCCGATTTGCGGGCGGTGCTGGTGGACATCACCCCACGCGGGCGCGCCGTTCACGGCGAGTCGCTGGCCAATCGCCGCGCCGCCCTGGCCGCGATGCTCAGCCAACTTCCCGAGTCAGACCTGAACACGCTGACAAAGGCGTTGGCGCCACTGGAACGTCTGGCTTCCGGCGAACCGACCTCAGGCCCCGCAGGAGAGCCGCCGGCGCGCAAAGAGGCGTGAAAATGTCCGATTTCCAACGGAATTCGTGACTTTCCTAGGCGGGAACATGCCAACTGCACTCATCACCGGCGCGGGCGGCGCTATCGGCTCCGCCATCGCCACGGAACTATCGTCGACGCACACTCTGTTGTTGGCCGGTCGGCCCTCCGATCGGCTCGACGGCGTCGCGGAACGGCTCGGTGCCACCACTTTTCCGCTCGACTTGACCGACACCGACGAGATTGCCGCCGCTTGCGAGATCGTGGACGAACTCGACGTGCTGGTGCACAACGCCGGGGTCTCCATCCCCGGTCATGTCGGTGAATCCGACGTCGACGAATGGCGCGCCACTTTCGCCGTTAATGTCTTTGGGGCAGTGGAACTTACGCTAGCGCTGTTGCCGGCGCTGCGCCGTGCCGGTGGCCAGGTGATCTTCATCAACTCCGGTGCGGGGCGCACCGTTTCGCCGGGCATGGCCTCCTATTCGGCCAGCAAGTTCGCGCTGCGCGCCTTTGCGGACTCACTGCGCGACGACGAGCCAGAGCTGCGGGTGACTACGATCTATCCGGGTCGTACGGATTCCGCGATGCAACGTGAACTCGTCGCGTTCGAGGGGGGCGACTACGACCCCGCAAAGTTCCTGAGGCCCGAAACCGTCGCGGCGGCGGTCGCCGGTGCGGTGGCCACGCCGCCCGATGGTCACGTCCACGAAGTGGTGCTGCGGCCCGGCCGGCGCTGATCGTGCTTCAGACGACCAGGTTGACCAGCCGACCGGGGACCACAATGACCTTGCGCGGGGTGGCGCCCGCCAAGAACGCCCGGACCTTTTCATCAGCCATGGCTACAGCTTTCAGCGTCTCGTCATCGGCATCGGCGCCCACCACCACGCGTCCACGTACCTTGCCGTTCACCTGCACTGGGTACTCGACGGTGTCGTCAACCAGGTAGGCGGGGTCGGCCTCTGGGAACGGGCCATGCGCCAACGAGGTGGCGTGGCCCAGCCGCAGCCACAGCTCCTCGGCCATGTGCGGGGCCAGCGGCGCCAACATCAACACCAGTGGTTCGACCGCGGCGCGCGGCACCGAGTCACGGTGCGCTTTGGTGAGGTGGTTGGTGTACTCGATGAGCTTGGCCGCCGCGGTGTTATTGCGCAGTCCCACATAGTCTTCCGAGACCCCGGCGATGGTGCGGTGCAGCGACCGCAGCGTGCCGGGGTCCAGCTGTTGGTCGGCTTGGTGGGTCACCCGTGTCTCGCCGGTCTGCTCGTCGATCACCAGCCGCCACACCCGCTGCAGGAAACGATGCGCGCCGACGACGTCTTTGGTGGCCCACGGACGGGATGCCTCCAATGGTCCCATCGACATCTCGTAAACCCGCAGTGTGTCCGCGCCGTATTCGTCGCAAATCTCGTCGGGCGATATCGAATTCTTCAGGCTCTTACCGATTTTCCCGAATTCCTGAAAGACTTCGATGTCGCCGTCAGGCCCCGGATAGAAAAAGCCGCCATCGCGCTCGGTCACCTC
>DASSGQ010000181.1:0-10176 GCA_035693385.1 Mycobacterium sp. | reverse complement strand
GGGCTGATCGTTCTCACTCCATCGCTGCTCAACGAATGGACCCACACGTACAAGAGCACGGCGACGGTGCTGGGATTCACGCTGCCGGTGCCGGATTCGCTGATCCATATGGCGCTCTTCCTCGGCGCGTTGACGTTCATGTATGTCAGCGCCCGCGCGGCCGGTGACGCCGAATATCGCTCCACATTCCTCGACCCGCTGATCGACGACCTGCAGGCCACGCTGATCGCGCGCGATCGCTATCGCGGTGTCGTTGGGTCCGCGCACGAAGTTGACGCCACCCAGGTCAGTGACTAATTTCACACTGGTGTCTGCCGCCCGTCGAAGAGGAAGCGTGTGACCCCGTGACCGATTTGGCTGGAAAACGTTACGGCGAAGTGCTTCTCGTGACCCCCGGGGAGGCCGGCCCGCAGGCCTCGGTGTACAACAGCTTCCCGCTCAACGACTGTCCCGCCGAGTTGTGGTCCGAACTCGACCCGCAGGCCATCGCCACCGAAAACGGTGCGGCCACGGCCCTGCTCAACGGTCCGCGCTACTGGCTGATGAACGAGATCGAAAAGCAGCCGCAGACGATGCAAATAACCAAGACCTTCGGTGGGATCGACATGATCCTGCAGGCCACGGTCCTGCTGTCCTCGATGAACCCGGCACCCTTCACCGTCAACAGGGTGAGCCGCAACACGGTGTTCGTCTTCAACGCCGGCCAAGAGGTCTACGAACTCATCGACCCCGAAAGAAGGCGCTGGGTCATGCAGACCTGGAGCCAAGTCGCCGACCCCAACCTGAAGCGAGAAGACCTGCCTGGGCTGGCCAGCCGACTCGATCTGCCCGACGGGTGGACCTATCAGCCGCGGGTGCTCACCAGCGAGTTGCGCGTGGACACCAGAACCCAGTCCGCCCAGGTGCTGCAGGACAATCTGACCAACAGCTACTCGCTGGAGACCGACTGACTTAGGGCGCTACAGGTACTGGCCCAGGTTGGACTCGGTGTCGATGGCCCGCGACGCGCTCGACGACTTGCCGGTGACCAGGGTGCGGATGTAGACGATCCGCTCGCCCTTCTTGCCCGAGATCCGCGCCCAGTCATCGGGGTTGGTGGTGTTGGGCAGGTCTTCGTTCTCGGCGAACTCGTCGACGATCGAATCCAGCAGGTGCTGGATTCGCAGACCCGGCTGGCCGGTGTCCAGCACCGACTTGATCGCGTTCTTCTTCGCGCGGTCGACGACGTTCTGGATCATCGCCCCGGAGTTGAAGTCCTTGAAGTACATGACTTCCTTGTCGCCGTTGGCGTAGGTGACCTCCAGGAAACGGTTGTCGTCGATCTCGGCGTACATCCGTTCGACGACCTTTTCGATCATCGCCGCGATGCAGGCACCGCGGTCGCCGTCGAACTCGGTGAGGTCGTCGGCGTGCAACGGAAGCGTCTCGACCAAGTACTTCGAGTAGATGTCTTGCGCCGCTTCGGCATCCGGACGCTCGATCTTGATCTTCACGTCGAGACGACCGGGCCGCAGGATCGCGGGGTCGATCATGTCCTCGCGGTTGGAAGCGCCGATCACGATGACGTTCTCGAGTCCCTCCACACCATCGATCTCGGAGAGCAGCTGCGGGACCACGGTGGTCTCGACGTCCGAGGAGACCCCGGTGCCGCGGGTGCGGAAGATCGAGTCCATCTCGTCGAAGAACACGATCACCGGTGTGCCTTCCGACGCCTTCTCGCGGGCTCGCTGGAAGATCAGCCGGATGTGGCGTTCGGTCTCGCCGACGAACTTGTTGAGCAGCTCGGGACCTTTGATGTTCAGGAAGTACGACTTCGCTTCGCGGGCGTCGTCGCCGCGGACCTCGGCCATCTTCTTGGCCAGCGAGTTGGCCACCGCCTTGGCGATCAGCGTCTTACCGCAGCCGGGCGGGCCGTACAGCAACACGCCCTTGGGTGGGCGCAACGCGTACTCCCGATACAGGTCCTTGTGCAGGAACGGCAGCTCCACGGCGTCGCGGATCTGCTCGATCTGGCGGGTCAGGCCCCCGATGTCCAGGTAGCTGACGTCGGGCACCTCTTCCAGAACCAGGTCCTCGACCTCGGCCTTCGGGATGCGCTCGAACGCATAGCCGGCTTTGGTGTCGACCAGCAAAGAGTCGCCGGGCCGCAGCTTGCGGGGCCTGGTGTCGTCGTCCTGGTCGTCGCCGCGTATCCCGTCCGGCAAGTCCGGGGCCACCAGCGGCTCGGCCAGCCAGACGATGCGCTCCTCGTCGGCGTGGCCCACCACAAGTGCCCGGTGACCGTCCGCCAGCACCTCGCGCAAGGTGGAGATCTCACCCACCGATTCGAAAGTGCCGGCCTCGACGACGGTCAGGGCTTCGTTGAGCCGGACCGTCTGGCCCTTCCGCAGCGACGCCAGTTCGATGTTGGGCGAGCATGTCAGGCGCATCTTGCGACCGGACGTGAACACGTCGACCGTCTCGTCGTGGTGCGTGGCGAGCAGGACGCCGTAGCCGCTGGGCGGCTGTCCGAGCCGGTCGACTTCTTCCCGTAAGGCCAACAGTTGTTGGCGCGCTTCTTTAAGAGTTTCCATTAATTTGGAATTGCGGGCCGCAAGGGAGTCGATACGAGCTTCGAGTTGATGCACATCGCGGGCAGAGCGGGCGCTGCCATGCGATCCAATCGCATGCTCGAGTTGCTCGCGAAGCACCGCTGCCTCGCGGCGTAATTGTTCCAATTCGGCAGCATCGCCGCTGGACATGCCAGTTTCACGGGGGTTACCGAATGCTTCAGAACGCTCTGAGTCACCCATCTTGCGCTCCTTTCCCGCCCCGAAATGATGCGGTGGATCCTTCAACGCTACCGGCGATTGCCGGTTGATGTGCGGAGACAAATGCGGTCAAAAGTCGCGTCGCAGGCCCCACTGGTAATCTCTGCCTCGAATCGCGCCGATTGAAAGGACACTCGTGGCCATAAAAGCCCTCGCCACGGCCCTGGACGGCGTCGCCGGCGGCGGCGCGGCAGCCGCCGTTGTGATTTCCATTGCACCCGTTGGCCCGACCCCAGGTGTGGGCGCATAGCCCACGGCGCGACTGGATGCACCGACACCTGTCCGTTCTGCTGAGCACCGCCACCGCCGTGGCGGCGCTGGGGCTCTCGGGATGTTCGTCGAACGGACCCAGGGTCTTGTCGTCCTCCTCGTCACCGGTCCCCGTCGCGTCGAGTCCAGTCATCGCCGCGGCCCCACCGACGGCTCCCCTGCCCGCGCCCGAGGCCCTCATCGACGTGCTGAACCGGCTCGCCGACCCGAACGTCCCGGGCGCCGACAAGGTGAACCTCGTCGAAGGGGCAACGCCGGAGAGCGCGGCCACGCTGGACAAGTTCACCAACGCGTTGCGGGACAACGGCTATCTGCCGATGACCTTCGCGGCGAGCAACGTGGCCTGGTCGGACAAGAATCCGTCCCACGTGATGGCCACGATCAACGTCAACACCGCCCAGGCGAACAACCCCCACTTCACGTTCCCGATGGAGTTCACCCCCTCCCCACCGCCCCAAGGGGGTTGGCAGTTATCCCGGCGGACCGCGGAAATGCTGCTCGCCCTGGGCAACTCGCCCGCACCGAGTCCGGCTCCCAGCCCGGCTCCCGCGCCGCCGCCGGCCCCCGCACCGCCTCCCCCACCGGCGCCGGCCCCGGCCCCCACGGGTTGATCCGATGTGGATCGGCTGGCTTGAGTTCGACGTGTTGCTGGGCCCGGAGCTTGGAGTGCAATCACTGAAACAGAAGCGATCGGCGATTCGTCCCCTGGTCGCCGAATTGCAGCGCAAGTTCAGCGTGTCGGCGGCCGAGACGGGTTCGCAGGATCTGTATCGACGGGCCGGCATCGGCGTCGCCATGGTTTCCGGCGACCGCAGCCATGCCGTCGAGGTGCTCGACGCGGCCGAACGTTTGGTGGCTGCGCATCCCGAGTTCGAGCTGCTGTCGGTGCGACGGGGCCTGCAACGCAGCGAGGATTGGTCGAGCTAGCGGGCCGCGCGCGTGCCCGGCGCTAGCCGTCGCGCCCCTCGCGTTTGCGACCGAGAGGGGCCGGGGCCACGGCCCCGGGGGCGAGCCGTCGGGTGAATATCAAGAACGCGGTGTGCCCCCGCATCGAGTGCTGCGGCCGAACGGCCAACCCGACGACGTTCCAGCCCCGCTGCAGCGTCTCCCATGAGCGCGGTTCGGTCCAGCACTGCTGGGCCCGCAGGGCCTCCACCGCGCGCGACAGCTGGGTGACCGTTGCCACGTAGACGATCAGCACACCGCCGGCGGTCACCAGCCGTGACACCGCGTCGAGCACTTCCCACGGCGCGAGCATGTCCAGGACCGCCCGGTCGAAGGACCCGTCGGGCAGGTCGGAGTCGGCCAGATCACTCACGATCAGCTGCCAGTTGTCCGGCAGCTCGCCGTGGAGGTCAACAAAGTTGGTCACATTGCGACGGGCGTGTTCGGCGTGGTCGGCGCGCTGTTCGTAGGAAACGACCCGGCCTTCGGGCCCCACCGCGCGCAGCAACGAACACGTCAGCGCACCGGACCCGGCTCCGGCCTCCAGCACGCGCGCACCCGGAAAGATGTCACCCTCGTGCACGATCTGGGCGGCGTCCTTCGGGTAGATCACCTGCGGCCCGCGGGGCATGGACATCACGTAGTCGACCAGTAGCGGGCGCAGCACCAAGAAGTGGGCGCCGTTGCTGGATTTGACGACGCTGCCCTCGGCCAACCCGATCACGCCATCGTGGGCGATCGAGCCGCGATGGGTGTGGAACTCGGCCCCCGGGGCAAGGAACATCGTGTAGTGCCGCCCCTTGGCGTCGGTCAGCTGAACGCGTTCGCCAACGGTAAACGGGCCGGTTGCGGACACGCCGTCTAGCGTGCCAGCCGACTCGCCGCAACCGCAGCCCGGGGTTGTCGGCGCCCGGTCCTAGGCTGCAATCATGACCGACCAGCCGGAATCGCCCACACTGGGACCGGCTCCGGGGCTGGCGCCGAAACCCGCCCTCAGACCGGCGTTGTCTCCGTCGCGGGCGGCGGACTTCAAACAATGCCCCTTGTTGTACCGGTTCCGGGCGATCGACCGGTTGCCCGAGGCACCGTCGGGGGCGCAGCTGCGCGGGTCGGTGGTGCATGCCGCCCTGGAGCAGCTCTACGGCCTGCCCGCCGCACAGCGCGGCCCCGACGCGGCGGCCACGCTGGTGGAGTCCGCGTGGGACCGGGTGATCGCCGCCGAACCGGAACTGGCCGGCGAATTAGACCCCGAACAGCGGACCCAACTGCTGACGGAGGCCCGGGCATTGCTCTCCGGCTACTACCGGCTGGAAGACCCGACCCGATTCGACCCGCAAAGCTGCGAAGAGCGCGTGGAGGTCGAACTAGCCGACGGCACGCTGCTGCGCGGCTTCATCGACCGAATCGACGTCGCGGCCACCGGCGAGCTACGGGTGGTCGACTACAAGACCGGCAAGGCGCCGCCGGTCGCGCGCGCACTCGCCGAATACAAGGCGATGTTCCAGATGAAGTTCTACGCGGTGGCGCTACTGCGTTCCCGCGGTGTGCTGCCCACCCGGCTGCGGATCATCTACCTGGCCGACGGCCAGGTGCTGGACTACGCACCCGACCATGACGAACTGCTGCGCTTCGAAAAGACGCTCACGGCAATCTGGCGGGCCATCCAGTCCGCGGCGCAGACGGGCGATTTCCGCCCCAACCCGTCGCGGTTGTGTGACTGGTGCGCCCACCAGCAGCTCTGTCCGACCTTCGGCGGAACGCCTCCGCCCTACCCCGGGTGGCCGGATCACTCCGGCGCGCAGGCTGTTTCGCGTCCGGCCGAACCCGCGGCATGATCGGCTGCTTCTACCGTCGTCTGCCCACCGAAGACGACTGGCCGGCCTTCGCCCCCACCGACTACACGCGCAGCAACTGGGGTCCCGAACTGCAACACGGCTCACCCCCGTTGGCGCTGCTGACAAAGCTGATCGAAGAGCTGTCCGCGGGATCAGGACTGCGGGTCGGCCGGCTCAGCCTCGACATCCTCGGGGCGATTCCGGTGGCCCCACTGCGCGCCCGGGCCTGGGTGGAGCGGCCGGGCTCGCGGGTGCGCATGGTTGTCGCGGAGATGTGCGCCGATCGCGACGGCGGCCCGGCCCGCGCCGTCGCGCGGGTGACCGCGTGGCTGCTGGCGGTTACCGACACCGCCGACGTCGCATCGGACCGCTATCCCCCGCTGGTGGAAGGACCCGCCGAACCGCTTCCGGCTGTGTTCGCCGATGCCGGTGGCTATTTCGACGCGATCAACTGGCGCCCGCAGGACACCGACGGAGAATCCGCCGCGGTGTCGTGGTTCAGCCCGCTGGCCCACATCGTGGACACCGAGCCCGCGTCGGCGCTGCAGCGACTCGCCGCCGTGGTGGACTGCGCGAACGGCGTTGGCGCGGTTCTTGATCCGGGCCGGTTCATGTTCATGAACACCGACACCGTCGTTCATCTGCATCGGCTTCCCGTGGGCAACGATTTCGCCTTGCGGGCCCGTGCGTCGGTGGGTCGAGACGGTGTGGGGGTGACCTCGGCTGAAGTGTTCGACCGGGACGGGTTTATCGGGACTTCGGCCCAGACGCTGCTGATCCAGCGACGGTGACGCGCCGTGTGGCCCAATCGTGGCGACCCGCCGCGCCCGGCTACGCCGCGCTTGCGATCGCCACTAGCCCAATGGTGACGACCCGCCGCGCCCGGCTACGCCGCGCTTGCGATCGCCACTAGTCCGATAGCGGCGACATCTCCTGCAGCACCGTCGGAATGAGCTCGCTGACGGTGGGGTGGATGTGCATCGTCCGCGACAGCGTCGTGTACGGCGCTTTGGCTGACATGATGTCCAGAATCGCGTGAATCGCCTCGTCGCCGCCGACTCCGAGGATGGCGGCGCCCAGGATCTGGTCGGTGTCGGCATCCACGACGACCTTCATAAAGCCTTGCGTCTCACCTTTTTCCACCGCCCTGCCGACCCGGGTCATCGGCCGCTTACCGACCAGCGCCTTGCGGCCCGACGCGCGCACCTGGCCCACGGTCATGCCCGCCCGCCCCAGCGGGGGATCGATGAAGAGCCCGTAGGTGGTGATGCGGTCGCTGACCCGACGCGGGTCGTTGTCCAGCAGATTGGCCGCGACGATCTCGAAATCGTTGTACGAGGTATGGGTGAATGCGCCCTTGCCGTTGCAGTCGCCCATGGCCCAAATGTGGTCGACGTTGGTCTTGAGCTGGTCGTCGACAACGACATAGCCGCGGGCGTCGGTGCGCACACCGGCCGCCTCGAGACCCAGGTCGTCGGTGTTGGGCCGCCGTCCCACCGCCACCAGCAAGTGACTTCCGACGACACCGGCGGCACCGGCACGAGGAGTCAGCTCAAATCCCTTGTCCAGCTTGGCGACCCGTACATCGTCAGCATCGACAACCACGTCGATCCCCTCGGCCAGCAAGATCTCCCTGACGGTCGCCGAGACATCTTCGTCTTCGCGGGACGCCAGCCGCGGACCCCGCTCGACCACGGTCACCCGGGCCCCGAAGCGCCGGTACATCTGCGCGAACTCCAGCGCGATGTAGCTGCCGCCGAGGATGACGAGATGTGATGGCAGCGTGTCGAGTTCGAGGACCGACACGTTGGTGAGGAACTGCACGTCGGACAGTCCCGGGATGTCCGGCACCACCGCGCGACCACCGACGTTGAGGAAGATCCGGTCGGCGCGCAGGAGCTCACCGTTGACCCTGATGGTGTGCGGGTCTTCGAATCGCGCGTGACCGCGGACGACCGTGCAGCCGTCCATGCCGTCCAACCAGCTTTCGACGCCCTCGCGGTCCTGGAGCATGACGTCGTCTTTGCGTGCCTTGACTTTCGCCATGTCCACGCTGATCGCGCCGGTTCCGACACCGTATTCCGCGCTGCGCCGGGCCAGCTGGGCGGCGTGCGCGCTGGCCACCAGCGTCTTGGTGGGGATGCATCCGGTGTTGACGCAGGTGCCGCCGATCAGCTTGCGCTCGACGATCGCCACGCGCTGCCCGACCGACGTCAGCCGACCGGCCAGGGGCGGCCCGGCCTGCCCGGCTCCAACAATGATCGCGTCGAACTGCTCCGTCACAAGTTGGCCGTCGCCGCGAGAATCGCGAATCCGCCCAAGATCGCGACCGCGTCCTCCAGCAGCGCTATCGGCAAGTCCTGCCCGGCGCGGGCAGCCACCAGCCGCCTGCGGGCGTGATAGCCGCCCAGGGTGCCGAGCACCGCGCCGACAACACCCGCGCCGAGCGAGCTGAAGGTGAAATGCCATGCCGCGCCGATCACCGCGCCGGAAAATCCGCCCATGATGATCCGGGCGCCGAACCCGAGCGGCGCGGTCCGGGGCGGCGTCTTCGGGAGTTTGTCGGTCACCAGTTCGCCGACCGCAAGAACGGTCAGGACGATGACCGTGATGAGGTCGGCCATCCACGACGCCCACGTGTGACTCAGATTGATCCAGCCCAGGAAGCCGGCCCAGGCGACCACGGCCGGAGCCGTGAGCGAACGCAACCCGGCAACGACACCAATCAACAACGCCATCAGCAGAACAAGGAAATGCGTCACGGAGACCCTCCTGGGGGACGAACAACCCGGCGACCATAAAGGGGGGACGGCCCACGCGCGGGCAGCCTTGCCCCAGGCGGACGCTAACACAGCCGAGGCCTCAGCAGTGCTCGTTCAGAACCGGCAAAACCTGATGTCGGAAGCCAGAATCGCCTTGGCGCCGATCGCCGCGAGCTCGTCCATGATCTCGTTGACGCCCCGACGAGGCACCAGCGCGCGGATTGCCACCCAGTCCGGGTCGGCGAGCGGCGCGATGGTCGGCGACTCCAGGCCCGGTGTGATCGACGTGGCTTTGTCCAAGACCGAGCGTGGGCAGTCGTAGTCGAGCATCAGGTATTGCTGGCCGAACACCACGCCCTGGACCCGGGCCACCAGTTGATCGCGGGCCGCGCCCAACTCGCTCCCGCCCTGGCTGTCGTGATCGGCGCTCTCGATCAGCACCGCCTCCGAATCACACAGCGGCTCACCGAAGGCCACGAGGTCGTGCAGGCTCAGGGTGCGACCCGATCCCACCACGTCGGCGATCGCGTCGGCCACCCCGAGTTGCACGGAGATCTCGACGGCCCCGTCGAGTCTGATGACGGTCGCTTCAATACCGCGGGCCGCCAAGTCTTTTCGCACCAAGTTCGGATAGGCGGTGGCGATCCGCTTTCCGGCCAGGTCGGCCGGCGTCCAGTCACGCCCGGCCGGGCCGGCGTAGCGGAAGCTCGACGACCCGAAGCCCAGTGACAGGCGCTCGCGAACGGGCGCGGCGGAATCGCGCACCAGGTCCCGTCCGGTGATGCCGAAGTCGAGCTGCCCCGAACCGACGTAGATGGCAATGTCTTTGGGCCGCAAGAAGAAGAACTCGACATGATTGACGGGGTCGATGACCGTCAGGTCCTTGGGATCGGTGCGGCGCCGGTAACCGGCCTCCGCGAGGATCTCGCTGGCCGGCTCGCTGAGCGTGCCTTTGTTGGGAACCGCAACTCGCAGCATGCTCACAGCTTTCGATAGACGTCGTCGAGGGACAGTCCGCGCGCGATCATCAGCACCTGCGTCCAGTACAGCAACTGGCTGATCTCCTCGGCCAGCGCCTCGTTGGGTTCGTGTTCGGCGGCCAGCCACACCTCGCCGGCCTCTTCCAGGATCTTCTTGCCCAGCCCATGTATGCCACCGTCCAGCGCGGCGACGGTGCCGCTACCGGCCGGCCGGGTGCGGGCACGATCGCCGAGTTCGGCGAACAGGTCCTCGAAGGTCTTCACGGCCAGCGATTGTTCCATGCGGCACCCGGCAAAGTCACGGCGGTTTCGTGCCGAGGCCCGACAAGTTCGCGACTACGAGCGTGCACAGATCGTCAAGCTCAGCGGCGTGTCGTTGTACAGACACGCACACTCGCGACGGCTTCAGGCCGTCTCGCGCGGCGCGCTTCTAGACGTTGAAGTACTTGGCCTCGGGGTGGTGCAGGATGAAGGCGTCGGTCGACTGCTCGGGGTGCAGCTGCAGCTCCTCCGACAACGTCACGCCGATGCGCTCGGGCTCCAGCAGCTCCATCATCTTCACCCGGTCCTCGAG
>DASSGQ010000180.1:0-6471 GCA_035693385.1 Mycobacterium sp. | reverse complement strand
TGCACTCTCGAAGTGGCCCTGTCACGGCCGATCATCGGTCCGCTGCCGCCACGGCCGCATGAGGCAGATGCCTCAAATGCCGCAAACGGTCACGCCGGTACGGACTAGTCAAAATTGCCTAGAGCTGGCGGCGCAAAAATGAGGCAGATGACCTATATACGCAGGCGCGGATGCGGTCGACACTGAGGCTATGAAGCGCTACTTGACTGTTGCTTATGGCGCGGCGGCTTACTTGCTGTTCCTCGCGGCCTTCTTGTATTTGGTCGGTTTTGTCGGCAACTTCGTGGTGCCGCGTACGGTCGATCACGGGCTCCCGTCGTCCCTCGGCCAGGCGGTGTTGGTGAACGTGTTGCTGGTGGGTGCGTTCGGTGTCCAGCACAGCATCATGGCACGACCGGCGTTCAAACAGTGGTGGACGCGAGTCGTCCCGTCGTCGATTGAACGCAGCACCTACGTGGTGCTGTCGAGTGCGGTGCTGGTGCTGCTCTACTGGCAGTGGCGAACGATGCCGACCGTCATCTGGGATGTGCGCCAGCCGGTCGGGCGCTGGGCGGTTTGGGTGTTGTTCTGGTTGGGCTGGGCGATCGCGCTGGCCGCGACCTTCATGGTCAGCCACTTCGACTTGTTCGGCCTGCGCCAGGTGTATCTGGCGTGGCGCGGAAAACCATACACCCACATAGGTTTTCATGCGCGGTGGCTCTACCGGCTGGTGCGCCACCCGCTCATGCTCGGTTTCCTCATCGCCTTCTGGGCCGCCCCCACCATGACAGCCGGACACCTGCTCTTCGCGGCCGCCATGACGGGCTACATCTTGCTAGCCACGCAGTTGGAGGAGCACGACCTGGTGGCGGCGCTGGGTGACGAATATCGCGGCTACCGTCGCGAGGTGCCGATGCTGCTGCCGCTAAGACACTCGCCGCGCCGGCACCCGACGGCAACCGCGGGCCAGCACTAATTCTCCAGGAGCGTGGCGATCCGCTGCAGGGTGGCGCGCATGCCCTTCTCGGTCTGCCTGGGCATCGAACCACTGGTGATCATCGACTTCTGCTTGTCCTGCGAGACGTCCCAGGTTTCCCGCACCAGGGTGCCGGCGGGGGCGGGGCTCAGCTCGTAGCGCCAGATGCGGCCGCCCAGCAGACCGCCCAGTGCGGTGGTCTTCCACGCGATGCGGCGATCGGGTTCGTACTCGATGACGGTGTTGGTGGTGTGGTAGGGGATGAACAGCGTCTCCCTGCGCCCCCGCATCGCCATCCCGAATTTCGACCCCATGGTCAACGGAACCGATTGCTGCGAAGCGTGATTCACCGACTCCGAACCGTCGATGCTGGCGTGTTTGCCGGCATCGGCCAGCAGCGCGAAAATCCGATCGGGCGCCACCTTGATGACCCGCTCGACACTGACTGTGTTTCCGTCCATCCGCCCACACTAACCCCGCCCTGCTGGAAGGATTGAGCCATGGACGTCAAGGAGGTGTTGCTGCCGGGTGTCGGTCTTCGATACGAATTCACCAGCCACAAGGGTGACCGGATCGGCATCATCGCCCGGCGCGGCGGCGATTTCGACGTCGTGCTGTATGCCCCTGACGATCCCGACCAGGCCCGCCCGCTGTTGCGCCTCACCGACGAAGAGGCCGACACCGTCGCCCAGATTCTGGGCGCGCCGCGGATCGCCGAGCGCTTCACCGAACTGACCCGCGAAGTGCCGGGGCTCGAGGCGGGCCAAGTCCACATCCGGGCCGGCAGCCCGTTCGTGGGCAGGCCGTTGGGGGACACTCGTGCTCGCACCCGTACCGGCGCGTCGATCGTCGCGATCGTGCGTGACGAGCGTGTGCTCGCCTCGCCGGGTCCCGCCGAGACGCTGCAAGAGCGAGATGTGTTGATAGTCATCGGCACCGAAAATGGCATCGCCGGAGTCGAGCAGATCGTCGAGCAGGGTTGAGCCAGTGCAAGTTTCGGAGGCGCTGCTGTTCCAGCTCGGCGCCCTCCTGGCCACCCTCGCCGTATTCGGCGCTGTCGCACGCCGATTCGCGTTGTCCCCGATTCCGGTGTACCTGCTGGCAGGTCTGTCGCTGGGTAAGGGCGGCCTGCTGTCGGTAGCCGCGGCCGGTGATTTCATCACCACGGGCGCGCCCATCGGCATCGTGTTGCTGCTGCTCACCTTGGGTCTGGAGTTCTCGGCGACTGAATTCGCCAGCAGCCTGCGCCACCACCTACCGTCCGCCGGTGTCGACATCGTTCTCAACGCCACACCGGGCGCGGTGGCCGGCTGGCTGCTCGGGTTGGACGGCGTGGCCATCCTGTCGCTGGCCGGCGTCACCTACATCTCTTCGTCGGGTGTGATTGCACGGCTCCTGGAGGACCTGGGCAGGCTCGGCAACCGGGAAACGCCGGCGGTGCTGTCGGTGCTGGTTCTCGAAGACTTCGCGATGGCGGCCTACCTTCCGTTGTTCGCGGTACTTGCCTCGCGCGGCAGCTGGCTGGATGCCGTTGCGGGCATGGCGGCCGCGGTCGGCGCGCTGCTGGCGGCGTTTGCCGCGTCCTACCGCTGGGGCCACCACGTCGGCAGACTGGTCGAACATCCCGATTCCGAGCAACTGTTGCTCAGGGTCTTGGGCATCACCCTGATGGTGGCGGCGGTGGCCGAAACCCTGCACGCGTCGGCAGCCGTCGGCGCATTCCTGGTGGGCCTCACGCTCACCGGTGAGACGGCGGAGCGGGCGCGCAAGGTGCTGAGCCCGCTGCGGGACCTGTTCGCCGCAATCTTCTTCTTGGCCATCGGCCTCTCCGTTGATCCGCACGAGCTGGTTCCGATGCTCCCGGCGGCTCTTGCCCTGGCCGTCGTCACCGCGGCAACCAAGGTGGCCACCGGAGTATTCGCCGCTCGGCGCGACGGCGTGGCGCGGCGTGGGCAGCTGCGCGCGGGCACCGCGCTGATCGCCCGGGGCGAGTTCTCGCTGATCATCATCGGCCTGGTCGGCACGTCCATCCCCGCGGTCGCGGCGCTGGCCACGGCGTATGTCTTCATCATGGCGATCGCCGGCCCGGTGCTGGCCCGCTATACGGGCGGCCCGCTACCCGCGGCCGGACCGCCGGGCTAGGAGACACCGCCGCCCGTCAGCCGATGTGCAGGGCCACCACCAGCCACCGGGTACCTGCATCTCCGGCATCGGTGCGCACTCGTTCCAGCCGGCAGGCGATGGCATGGACCCGCTCCCCGCGACTGTAGGAACCGAAAACCTCGGCGGCGGTTTCCGGATCGTGGCACCCGGCCGGCTGCAGGCGCAGCCGGCGCAGCACGGCGGCGCCTTGCTGACCGGGCGCCGGTCCGGCTACCGGACCGGCGATCGCGCGCACCGAGTCCACCAGGCTGGACGCCAGCAACGGTCGCAACTGGGCGGCGGGACGGCGGCGGTCGATGACTTCCAGCACGCGGCGCAGTGCCGCGTCGGCGAAGATCGCGGCCTGCCGCATCGGCGCCGAGGTGACGTCGGTGACCTGGGCCGCCGCCTGTTTTGGCTGCCGGCTGGGCTGGCCGGTGTAGGGCCGGTGCGGCGCCCGTACGCTGCGGCGACGCCGCGTTGCGTGGGATGATTGCGCGCACTGGGGGTCATCGCGCCGCTCTTGTCTCGGCGGCTCGTAGTCGACGACGGGGGTGACGGCAAAGGCGTCGCGGCGGGGTGGGCTCACTGCGGGACCGATGGTCAACGCGCACTCTCCAACTCAAACGATGGAACCAACTCAAAACGAGGGAAACTTGCTCGATCCGAATCGGGAGCCTGCAGGAGAGTGGCAGACGGTGATCAGTCAGTGGCCATCATGGCACAACTCGAGCTCGCGCGTACCCGCGCTCAGCAGCGCTGTGGCTGGACGATTAGCGTGAGCCAGGACATCGGTGTCCGCAGAGCGAAATGAGAACGAATTGACAAGGAGGACGGGGCCGCAATGGTGACCCGGTTGTCCCCCGCGGACGCCTCCTTCTACCGGCTGGAGAACACGGCCACCCCGATGTATGTGGGATCGCTGTCCATCCTGCAACGACCGCGCGCCGGATTGAGCTACGAGACCTTGCTGGCCACCGTCGAAAAGCGGCTGCCCCAGATTCCGCGCTACCGGCAAAAGGTCCGCGAGGTGCGGATCGGCATGGCCAGGCCCGTCTGGGTCGACGACCGGGACTTCGACATCACCTACCACGTCAGGCAGCTGGCGCTGCCCTCGCCGGGCAGTGACGAGCAGCTGCATGATCTGATCGCGCGGCTCGCCGCGCGGCCGCTGGACAAGTCGCGGCCGCTGTGGGAGATGTACTTGATCGAAGGCCTGTCCAAAAACCGCGTCGCGTTGTATACCAAGTCGCACCAGGCACTCATCAACGGCATGTCCGCGCTGGAAATCGGCCATGTCATCGCCGACCGGACGCGCCGTCCGCCGCCACTGCCGGAGGACATCTGGATACCCGAACGTGATCCCGGCAGTACCCGGTTGATATTTGGTGCGATCGGGGATTGGTTGGTGGGGCCCGGCACGCAGCTGCAGGCCGTCGGGTCCGCGGTGCTCGGGTGGGTGACGAACTATGGCGAGCTGCTCGATGCGGGCCGCCGCGTCATCGGCGTTGCCCGTGCGGTGGCCCGTGGCACGGCACCCAGCAGCCCGCTCAACGTGACCGTGTCGCGTCATCGGCGGTTCACGGTGGCTCGGGGCAGCCTCGAGGACTACCGCACCGTCCGCGCACGCTATGAGTGCGACGTCAACGATGTGGTCCTCGCGGTGGTGGCCGGCGCATTGGGCAACTGGTTGATGTCGCGCGGGGTCGCGGTGTCACCGACCGCGACGGTCCGCGCGATGGCGCCGCTGTCGATCTATTCCGATGGCCAACTTGACTCGACCGGCCCCGGCCAAACGATCAGTCAGGTCACGCCGTTCCTGGTCGATCTGCCGGTGGGGGAGGCGAATCCGGTGGTGCGACTGTCGCAGATCGCGCATGCCACCGAATCCAACCCGACGGCCGCCAGCCTGGTCGACGCCAGGACCATCGTCACTCTGTCGGGTTTTGCGCCACCGACCCTGCACGCGATGGGTATTCGAGTCGCCACCGGCTTCCCGAGCCTTTCCAAGCGGACGTTCAACCTGTTGATCACCAATGCGCCCGGGGCTCAGTCGCAGATGTACATCGCCGGTACGAAACTGCTGGAGACCTACTCGGTGACACCGTTGCTGCCCAACCAGGCGTTGGCGATCAGTGTGACGTCGTATAACGGCATGCTGTATTTCGGGATCAATGCCGACCGCGACGCGATGAGTGACGTCGATCTGCTGCCGGGCCTGTTGAGCCAATCGCTTCAGGAACTTCTCGAAGGTTCCCGGTAAGAGTCGAAGTGAAAATTGTTGCTTGGATCTATCATCCGTTGTTGTGAGCACCGCGACAAACGATGGCGCGCCGGCGAAGGCCAAGAAAAAGAGGTCGGCGACGCCGGCCACACCGGTAATTCCCAATGCCGTCTACCGAGCTGAATTATTCCGGCTGCAAACGGAATTCGTGAAGCTGCAAGAGTGGGTGCGGCATTCCGGGGCGCGTCTGGTGGTCGTATTCGAAGGCCGCGACGGTGCGGGCAAAGGCGGAACCATCAAGCGGATCACCGAATACCTGAACCCGCGCGTCGCCCCCATCGTGGCGTTGCCTGCTCCGACGGATCGGGAACGCGGCCAGTGGTACTACCAGCGCTATATCGCCCACCTGCCCGCCAAGGGGGAGATCGCGCTCTTTGATCGGTCGTGGTACAACCGCGCCGGCGTCGAAAAGGTCATGGGATTCTGTACGCCGCAAGAGCACGTGCTTTTTTTACGACAGACGCCGATTTTCGAACAGATGCTGATCGACGACGGGATCCTATTGCGCAAGTACTGGTTTTCCGTCTCCGAGGCCGAACAGCTGCGCCGGTTCAGGGCGCGACTGAATGACCCGGTCCGGCAATGGAAACTCAGCCCGATGGACATGGAGTCGCTGTATCGGTGGGATGATTATTCGCGCGCCAAAGACGAGATGATGGTGCACACCGACACTCCGGTCAGCCCCTGGTACGTAGTGGAATCGGATATCAAGAAGCACGCGCGGCTGAACATGATGGCCCATTTGCTCTCGACGATCGAGTACTACGACGTGGAGCGGCCCCAAGTCACACTGCCGAAACATCCGATCGTGAGCCAGAATTACCAGCGCCCGCCGCGTGAGCTGTCGAGGTACGTCGACGACTACGCGGCGACTTTGATAGGTACAGCCGGGCGAGCCGAATGATCGAGGTATACATCCCGGCGACCCTGGCGATGTTGCGGCAGCTCGTCACCGACGGCTCGTTCTGGCCGGTCAACGGCACCGCGTTCGCGGTGACGCCCACATTGCGCGAAGCCTATGCCGAGGGCGACGACGAGGAGCTCGCCGAGGTGGCCCTGCGTGAGGCGGCGTTGGCGTCGCTGCGGCTGC
>DASSGQ010000179.1:0-3850 GCA_035693385.1 Mycobacterium sp. | reverse complement strand
CACGCGCAAGGCTATTCTGCGTCTGCTCGCCGCTAGGCGATGTCGTTTGCCGCGCCCCGGCCCGCGGCGCGTCCGGAGAAAATGCAGCCGCCCAGGAAGGTCCCCTCCAGGGCTCGGTAACCGTGCACGCCGCCGCCGCCGAATCCGGCCACCTCGCCGGCGGCATACAGCCCGGTGAGCGGGGTACCGTCGGCCTTGAGTACCCGAGCCTCCAGGTCAGTCTCAATGCCGCCCAACGTTTTTCGCGTCAGGATATGCAGTTTGACCGCGATCAGGGGCCTGGCCTTCGGATCGGTCAGCCGGTGCGGCGCCACCACGCGGCCCAGCCGGTCGCCGAGGTAGCCACGGGCGGCGCGGATTGCGGTGATCTGACCATCCTTGCTGAATTTGTTGGCCACCTCGCGATCGCGGGCGGTGACCTCGGCCTCGATCGTGGCGTAGTCCAGGGGCGCCACATCGGGCAACTTGTTCATCGCGGTCACCAACTCGCGCAACGAGTTCGCGCTGACGAAGTCCACACCCCGGTCGACGAAGGCCTGCACCGGAGCGGGCGGCCCGGAACTTGCGCGGTTTCGCAGCAGTTCGCGCACGCTCTGCCCAGTCAGATCGGGGTTCTGCTCCTGGCCCGACAGGGCGAATTCCTTCTCAATGATCTTGGCGTTCAACACGAACCATGTGTAGTCATACCCCGACTTGGTGATGTATTCCAACGTGCCCAGGGTGTCGAATCCGGGATACAACGGGACAGGCAACCGCTTACCGGCCGCGTCCAGCCACAGCGATGACGGACCCGGAATGATCCGGATGCCGTGCATCGGCCAGATCGGGTCGAAATTCGTGATGCCCTCGGTGTAGTGCCACATCCGGTCGGGGTTGATCACCCGTGCGCCGGCCTCCTGGGAGATGGCGATCATCCTGCCGTCGACGTGCGCGGGCACCCCGCTGAGCAGTTGCTCGGGGACGCGGCCCATTCGCGCGGGCCAGTTGTTGCGCACCAGCTCGTGATTACCACCGATCCCACCACTGGTCACGATCACCGCAGAGGCACGAAATTCGAATTGCCCCACCGCTTTTCGCGACGAAGACACGCCGCGTGGCTCGGCCGAGGGCTCCAGCACGGTGCCCCGGACACCGGTCACCGCGTCACCCTCGACGATCAGCTCGTCGACCCGGTGGCGGTGCGCGAAACGCACCGTGGAGCGGTCGCGCAGTTGACGGGCGAAGATCTCGACCAACGCCGGCCCGGTCCCCCACGTGATGTGGAAACGCGGCACCGAGTTGCCATGCCCCTGAGCGTCGTAGCCGCCGCGCTCGGCCCAGCCCACCAACGGAAAGATCTTGAGCCCCCGGGCACGCAGCCAGCTGCGCTTCTCGCCGGCCGCGAAATCGACGTAGGCATGCGCCCATTGGCGCGGCCAGTAGTCTTCGGGCCGATCGAAGGCGGCCGTGCCGAGCCAATCCTGCAGGGCGAGTTCGTGGCTGTCGCGAATACCCAGGCGGCGCTGCTCAGGGCTGTCGACGAAGAACAGACCACCGAAAGACCAGAACGCCTGCCCGCCGAGGTTGGCGCTGTTCTCCTGATCGAGGATGAGCACCCGCAAGCCGCGCTCCACCAACTCGCCGGCGGCCACCAGTCCCGACAGCCCGGCCCCGACGATGATCGCGTCAGCGGCGAACCCCGCGGCCGAAGAATCGCTCATGTGGGAACAGGGTAATGCCCCCGGACCGCAGGCCACTCGGACGGCCTGACGTCAGGCGGCGTCGAGAACCGCTTTATCCGACAGCCACCGGTACACCGTCGGTGTGCAGCCATGCATGAGGGCCAGGTCGACGGCGTCCAGCATTGCCTGCTGAGGGCCGGGCTTGCGCAATTGACGGGCGGCTACTGCGACGCGGACTATGCCGCCGCGGCGGGCGATCCGCTCGGCAGACAGCACCACCATGCGGCACCACCAGGGCTCGGTCAGGAAGCCTTCGCCGATGCCCAGCACCCGGGTGCGGACGGTGGTGTGCCGGACCAGGTCTGTCACTCCATGCAGATCGGCAAGAAGTCGAAAACCGTTCTGCGGCAATGCCTTGACGACGCCAGGTGACACCACCCAGCCGGGAGCCGCGAACAGCCGGGTGCGTAGCCCGAGGTGCTCGAGCACCCGGTCGGCGGCCATCAGACGCAGGTTGGCCTCGTGGGCCCGCAGCATCGCGAATTCGCCGCGACGCTTCTTGGTGGCCGGGTCGTCGTAGCCATGCAGCACGATGGCGTCGCCGCCGGCCCGCCGAGCGGTCAGCCACTCGACGGTGCGCGGATCGCGATCGAGCCGGTAGTCGCCGGACAGTCGGGGGGCCACCAGCAACGACACCGGCACGTTGCGGGCATCCATCTGCGCGCAGAAAGCCTCGACGTCGGCCAGGGTGCGTTCGCCTATCCCCGAGACCGAGACGATCAATTTTCCAGACACACCCGCAGTTTGCCGATCCGAGGTGTCGGGATGGTGAAGGACACGCAGACAGCAGGCGTATATCGGGCCTGGCCAGGACGCCGCAAGGCACCTCGGCGGCCCTGGATGCGGCCCGGATACTCCCGCCGCGCAAGCGCGTCGGGCCGCGGCAATCAAGCGCCCGTTCGGGGTGCGACCGGCGATTCGGCGCGGGCCCGGTCCACGGTGGGCCAGCAAACGTGTGCCGGCGACGGCGGTGATGATCGGTTCGATATGCTAACGATCGTCATGGAAAAGGCCCGTATAACAGCGGCCGACACCGCGCCGCCCACCGCCCCCACTCAGCTGCTGGGCGAGCACGTCTACCCCGACAAGCTGGACGCGCGGCTGCTGCGGATCTCCGGCGTGTGCATCCTGGCCACGGTGATGGCGATCCTGGACGTCACGGTCGTCGCCGTCGCGCAACGCACCTTCATCGACCAATTCGGGACCACCCAGGCCGTCGTCGGCTGGACGATGACCGGCTACACGCTCGCATTGGCCACCGTGATCCCGCTGACCGGGTGGGCGGCCGACCGGTTCGGCACCAAACGGCTCTTCATGGGATCGGTGTTGGCGTTCACTCTGGGCTCGCTGCTGTGCGCAGTAGCGTCAAATATAGTGCAGCTCATCATATTTCGTGTGATACAGGGAATCGGCGGCGGCATGCTGTTACCCCTGGGATTCATGATCTTGACCCGCGAGGCGGGCCCCGGGCGGCTGGGGCGGCTGATGTCGATCCTGAGTATCCCGATGCTGCTTGCCCCGATCGGTGGTCCAATCCTGGGTGGTTGGCTCATCGGCGCCTCCAGCTGGAGGTGGATCTTCCTGATCAACCTGCCGATCGGAATCATCACCATCGCGCTCGCGGCAGTCGTGTTCCCACGAGATCACCCATCACGGTCGGAAACCTTCGATGTCGTCGGTGGGCTGCTGCTGTCGCCCGGCCTGGCGACGTTTCTTTTCGCGATCTCGTCCATCCCGGGGCGCGCGACGCTGGCCGATCACCACGTGCTGGTACCGGCCATTATCGGCCTGGCGTTGATCGCCGCGTTCGTCGTGCACGCGTTGCGCCGTGCCGACCACCCACTGATCGATCTGCGGCTGTTCGACAACCGCGTGCTCACCCACGCGAACGTGACGATGCTGGTGTTCGCCGTGGCATTCTTCGGCGCCGGCCTTCTGCTCCCGAGCTACTTCCAGCAGGTGCTGCATCAGACGCCGATGCAGGCCGGGGTGCGGATGATCCCGCAGGGACTCGGCGCCATGCTCACCATGCGACTGGCCGGACCGATCGTCGACCGACGGGGACCGGGCAGGATCGTGCTCATCGGCATCGCACTGATCACCGCCGGCCTTGGCGCCTTCGCCCTGGG
>DASSGQ010000178.1:0-2148 GCA_035693385.1 Mycobacterium sp. | reverse complement strand
CCGGCTGCGCCGCGTTTGCGATCGCCGCTCGACCCAAATTACGGCGACCCGCCGCGCCCGGCTGCGCCGCGCTTGCGATCGCCGCTCGACCCAAATTACGGCGACCCGCCGCGCCCGGCTGCGCCGCGCTTGCGATCGCCGCCACTATGCCAGCCCCAGTTTTTCGACCACGAGCCCAGCATCGACCGGCAGCGGGGACACGTGCGGCATATCCTTCAGCGCGGTGTCTGGATCCTTGAGGCCATTGCCGGTCACCGTGCACACCACCGTCGACCCGCGCGCCACCCAGCCGTCGTCAATCGCCTTGAGCAGGCCCGCGATGCTGGCGGCGGATGCCGGCTCGACGAAGACGCCTTCGGACTGGGCCACCAAGTGGTACGCGGCCAGGATCTCCTCGTCGGTAGCGGCCAGGAAGCGCCCGTTGGATTGCTGCTGCGCCGCGACCGCAGCCGTCCACGACGCCGGTGCGCCGATACGAATCGCGGTCGCGATGGTCTCGGGGTTGCTCACCGGCTTGCCGTGTACCAGGGGCGCCGCCCCCGCCGCCTGAGTGCCCAGCATGCGGGGCAGCTTGTCGATCAGACCTTCCTGGTGATATTCGGTGTAGCCCTTCCAATACGCGGTGATGTTGCCGGCGTTGCCAACCGGAAGGGCGTGCACGTCCGGCGCGGTGCCCAACGCGTCGACGATCTCGAATGCCGCCGTTTTCTGACCCTCGATGCGCACCGGGTTGACCGAGTTGACCAGCGAGATCGTCGGGAAGTCGGCGGCCATCTTGCGAGCCAATTCCAGGCAGTCGTCGAAGTTTCCGTCGATCTGGATGATCTTGGCGCCGTGCATAACTGCCTGCGCCAGCTTGCCCATCGCGATTTTGCCCTGCGGTATCAGCACCGCGCAGGTGATACCGGCGCGCGCAGCATACGCGGCCGCCGACGCCGAGGTATTTCCCGTCGACGCACACAACACCGCCTGCTGACCACGGGCCAGGGCGTCGGTGACGGCCATCGTCATGCCACGGTCCTTGAAGGAGCCGGTGGGGTTGAGGCCTTCGACCTTGAGGTGGACCGTGCACCCGGTCATCTTCGAGAGTCGGGTTGCCGCGATCAGCGGGGTACCACCCTCGAGCAGGGTCACCGGGATCCAGTCATCGCCAACGGGTAACCGGTCGCGGTACGCCGCGATCACCCCCGGCCAGGGTCGGTGGATGGCCGTCCGCGGAGCGCTCATAGGCTGGCCCCCTCCAGTCGCAGCACGCTTGTCACGCTCTGCACGACGTCCAAATCGGACAGCGCATCGACGGTTTCGGAAAGCGCTGCGTCGGTGGCGGTGTGGGTGACCACCACGACCTTGGCCCCCACCCGTCGTCCGCCCTCATCGACTACACCCTCTTGGCGAACCTCGGCGATGCTTACCTCACGTTTGGCGAATTCCGCTGCTACTGAAGACAATACGCCTGGCTTGTCGGCGACATTCATGCTGACGTAGTAGCGGGTGGAGACGAGACCCATTGGTGCGATGGGAAGTTGGGCGTACCTGGACTCTTTCGGCCCGCGGCTGCCGAGGACCCGGTTGCGGGCGGCCATCACCAGGTCGCCGGTCACCGCCGATGCGGTGGGCGCGCCGCCAGCACCCTGGCCGTAGAACATCAGCCGGCCCGCGGCCTCGGCCTCGACCACCACGGCGTTGAACGCTCCGCTGACTGTGGCCAGCGGATGCGATAACGGCACGAGGGCGGGATAGACGCGCGCCGAAACTCGTTCCTGACCATCGTCGCTGGTGACACGCTCGCAGATGGACAGCAGTTTGATGGTGGTGCCCAGGGCCCGCGCGGAGACGAAGTCGGCGGGGGTGATTTTGGTGATGCCTTCGCGATACACGTCGTCGGCAGTAACTCGGGTGTGGAAGGCGATGGATGCCAGGATCGCGGCTTTGGCTGCGGCATCGTAGCCCTCGACGTCGGCGGTGGGGTCGGCCTCGGCATAGCCCAGTGCGCTGGCATCGGCCAGCGCGCTGTCGTAGTCGGCGCCGGTGCTGTCCATCGCGGAAAGGATGTAGTTGGTGGTGCCGTTGACGATGCCGGCCACCCGCAGCACCGTGTCGCCGGCCAGCGATTGGGTAAGCGGGCGGATGACGGGGATGGCGCCCGCA
>DASSGQ010000177.1:0-10381 GCA_035693385.1 Mycobacterium sp. | reverse complement strand
CCCGCTGCGCGGGCTGCATCGTCGGCGGGCTCAGGCTGGATCGCCCGCCTCCTTCTCACCCCGCTGCGCGGGCTGCATCGTCGGCGGGCTCAGGCTGGATCGCCCGCCTCCTTCTCACCCCGCTGCGCGGGCTGCATCGTCGGCGGGCTAGGTGGCCTTGAAATCGTCGGGAGACACGCTGTCGAGAAACTCCTTGAACTTCTCCACCTCGTCCTCCCGGACGGCGGTGCCGGTCTCCTCGTCGCTCTCGTCGGGAATGAGCAGCCCGGCCTGGGCCAGCACGGCTTCCTCGACGTAGATCGGAACGCCGACGCGCAGCGCTATCGCGACCGAATCGGAGGGCCGCGCCGACACTGTGATGTTGCGGTCGAAGATGAGGTCAGCGTAAAAAGTGCCTTCCTGGAGATCGACGATCCGCACCTCTTTCAGCGAATGCCCAAGCGCTGCAATGAGATCCCTGATCAAATCGTGCGTCAGCGGGCGAGGTGGCTCGACGCCTTGCTGCTCGAGCGCGATGGCGGCCGCCTCAGACTGACCGATCCAAATTGGCAAGTACCGGTCACCATTGGCTTCGCGCAGCAACAGCACCGGCTGGTTCTGCGGCTGCTCTACCCGAATGCCGACCACACGAACTTCACCCATTTGTGTCTGCCCTCCGCAAATGCTGCCGTGGTCTGACTCAGACTCGGCGCGGCGACGCGGTCGAACATTGTGTCTTCCACGCCGCCGAACACCAAGCTGTCCAACGAGTCTAATCCTCACCGGTGAAGAACGTCGCGAACCGCAGACTTGATCAATGAAGTGTGTAGCGTGATGGCAAGTGCTGCCACCTCGCGAGCCAGGTCGTCGGCACGATCGCGGGCGCCGGCCTTGCCGGCTTTGACTACCGGCCCGGCGATTTGAGCGATCAGATCCGACTGCCTGTCGGCCGCCGAGCGGAAGGCGCGCAGATGGCGCGGCTCGACGCCGTATTCGGACAGCGCGTGCGCGCATTGCAGGATCACGACGGCGTGTTCGTCGAAGAAACCGCCCGGGCCGGTGGTGATCACTCCCGCCTTGAGTAGCGACGTCAGCAGTTCGTCGTCCACTCCGGCGCGCTCGAGGAGATCTTCTCGGCTCAGCCGGATGCGGGTCGGGGCCACTGCGGCCGTATCGGATCCGGTCCCGGATCCGGCCCGGACACTCGATTCCCCGCTGTCCGACACCGTCACCAATCGCGGTACACCGTAAGGCGATCCGATGGGCGGCAGGGCGCCGTCCGGTTGGGCGTCCAGCTCCGCCCTGATGACCTTGAGCGGCAGGTAGTGATCCCGCTGGGCGGTGAGAATGAATCGCAGCCGTGCGCAGTCGTACGCGGTGAATCTCCGGTATCCCGACGCAGCGCGCTGGGGTGTCACCAGTCCTTCGGCCTCCAAGAAGCGAATCTTGGAGATCGTGACATCGGGGAAGTCCGGCCTCAACAGGTCCAGGACCGCCCCAATCGACATCCCGGCGAGCGCCGAGCTATCGGGTGCGCCCACTAGCCTCCGGATCCTCCGTCGTCGTCATGCTTGGGTCCGGTCAAAAACACCAAGCGGAACTTGCCGATCTGCACCTCGTCGCCATTTGCCAGCACCGCCGAATCCACGGGCTCGCGGTTGACGTAGGTGCCGTTGAGGCTACCGACGTCCACGACGTGAAATTCGTTGTTTTCCAACCTGAATTCAGCGTGGCGACGGCTGACGGTGACGTCATCCAGGAAGATGTCGCTGTCAGGGTGCCGACCGGCGGACGTGGTGGCCTGGTCGAGCAGGAACCGCGATCCGGCATTCGGTCCTCGTTTGACGACCAGCAACGCCGAGCCGGCCGGGAGTCCCTCGACCCCGGATACCGTGCTCTCGGTCCCTGCTTGCGCCGGAGCGTCCAGTTCGTTGAGGAAGTCGGCGCGGAAGACCGAAGTCGTCTCCACGGTAACTTCGTCAGAAGTCTGGTCCTGCTCTCTTTCTGAGTCCATGTCCGTCACGCGCTGCTCCTCACTGGCCGCTGTGGCGCTATCTGACCGGGCCGGTCGGCCGGTTTTCCGCTCGCTTGCTGGCCATTATTACCAGCCCTGTACTGCTGATTACTTGCGTTTCTCGTGCTCTTTGAAGCTGATGTGTCGACCGTACCGCGCGCTGGTCCGCAATGCTCCCACCACAGGCGGGTCGGAGGCCCGTTTGTCGGGCTTCCACCGCCAGTGGACGGCGACGGCACCCACTTGTACTCGGGCAGCCCCACCCCCGTGTTGGACCAGCTTCGGCGGGCGAGGCTGGCAGGCACATTAGCAATCGTCATTCGGTCAGTGTTCCGCGGTAGGCCTCAGCGTCAAGCAGTGTCGAAATGGCCGACTCGAGTTCGGCGGTAGCCGAAACCTGGATATCCAGCAACCAACCGGCCCCGTATGGGTCGGAGTTGACCAGCTGCGGGCTGCCTTCAAGATCGCCGTTGACCGCCGATACGGTGCCCGTGACCGGCGCGTAGAGGTCGGACACCGATTTGGTCGATTCGACCTCGCCGAAGGACTCGCCCGCGGTCACTGCGCTGCCCGCGTCGGGCAGCTGAACGAAAACGACATCCCCGAGTGCGGATTGCGCGAAATCCGTGATCCCGACCCGCACGGTGTCATCACCGCTTCGTCGAACCCACTCGTGTTCGGCGGTGTAATGCAGATCGGCCGGGATATCGCTCACGGGTAATCCTGTTCTGGTCTGGGTTGGTCACTTGACGGGCTGAGCGTATTGGTGCGGTTTTGGTTGTCGCAAGGTGGTCACGTCTACACGGTCGGCCTGCTGCACCGACATTCGCGCGCCGACACGCTTGATGCTGTCTTCTGCGCCCCCGGGGATGTTCATGGCGGCCGCCAGTGTGGGCGGATCCCCAATCGCCAGAATCGAATACGGGGGCGACAGTGTCTTGCTGTCGATGGTCAGCGTGCCAGGCGTACCCACTATCCAGGTATCGACACCTACCCGGACGGACTGATGGGCGTCGTTGATCTCGATGGCTTCGGCGCCGGCGGCACGCAACTCGTTGATCACGTCGAGCATGGCTTCCGGTGACACCCCGGGCCCCGGGTCGTCGATCGTAAGGGTGACGCCCGGCCCGGTGGCGCCCACCGAGCCGACCAGGATGGACAGCGCAGCCAGCCTGGCCTGCGCGCTATGGATGGCGGCCTGATCGGTGTTGCCGGATGCCTGCAGCGAATTCAGTGTGTTCTGAAGTTCGCTCACTTCCGTGTTGAGTGTGGCTTCACGCTGCCGCAACGAATCCAGCAGCACCAGCAGGTCTGCGGGGCGCTCGGTATCCAGCGAATCGCCCGACTTGGTCTGGCGGACCTGGGTGGCAATGGCGATCCCCAACACCAGGCACAACAGGATGGCCAGCGTTCCGAAGACCAGACGGGCGCGACCGCCCTGCAGCAGTGCGGACAGTCCGGTTCGATGCACCGGCCCGATCTCGGGGCGCGGACGTTTCGCGGGCAGTTCGTGGCGGCCATGCTGCGCGCCGTCGTCCGCTGTGGAATCAGCGTCGGGGTGACCGTGCCGGATCGGTGCGTCGCGGCTTTCGCTTTCTGGGTCGCCGGCGCGATCGGGCGGGTCCTGGCTCACGGTGACCTCATCTCCGTCATGGCGCCGCTCCTCTTCATCGCTTCGCTCTGCATCGTCGCCGGCGCGCGTCATGCTCCGAAAAGCCGGCGCCGCAACGCGGCGGCATTGCCGAATATGCGGATACCCAATACGACGATGATGGCCGTGGACAATTGGGTGCCGACGCCGAGTTGGTCGCCGACATAGACGATCAGCGCCGCGACGAAGACGTTGAACACGAACGAGATCACGAAGACCTTCGGGTCGAAGATCCGTTCCAGGTAAGCGCGCAGCCCGCCGAATACCGCGTCCAGCGCGGCCACCACCGCGATGGGCAGATAGGGCTGGATGACCTCGGGGACGGCGGGGTGAAAAACCAAGCCCAACACGATGCCGACCGCAAGCGCTGCGATGCCGATCACGCTCGGATTCCCGTCCGCATTTCCCCCACGGGGATCTGTCCTACGAGGAGCTTTCTCACTACGGCCCAATCTGTTTGGCGAACTTGACATCCCGGACCGATCCGGCGGGCAGCGAGAGGCTGTCTCCGACGTTGACGCTGACGACGACGCCGTAGGAGGCCTCGAGGAGCCTGAGGCGCTGTAACCCGGGGCTGTGGTCGAAGGTGTCGCGCATGGCGTGCGGCGGCCCGACCGCAAGGATCGTGTAGGGGCTGCCGGTGGGGTTGTTGTCGACCAGGATCGCCCCGCCGGCCTGTCGGATGGTCACGTTCGGCCCGATCCTGACGCCACCGACCGAGATCGCCTCGGCGCCGCTCGCCCACAACGAGTTGACGACCAGCTGCAGATCGCGGTCCAGGATGATTTGCCGGCTACCGCTGACGCGCTGCTTGGAAACGTCGGAAAGATTCGGGCTGACACCAGGATCGGTCACGGTCACCGTCAGACCCGGGCCGGTGACCGGTGTGCTGGCCGCTGCCAGGCTGAGCGCGTCGAGGCGGTTCAGCAGGCGCTGCCCCTCGGCGTCGTCTGCCAGCGCGTGCCGCTGCACGTCGTCCACCCGGGTCGACAGCGCGCTGCGCTGCTGGCCCAACTTGGCCGCAGACGCTTCCGTCGACCGCACACTTCGTGCCAGCAGCTCCTGGGCAGTGTGCACACCGGGCGCAACTGAGCGGGCCTGCGCGACCGCGGCGGCAAATACCGTGGCGATCAGCAGTGCCGCCAGAGCCTGCCAGAACCAGCCGACAGCGCGCTCGCGCCCAGTCCGCGCCGCCATCGGGCCGCTACGTTTGGCCGCCGCGGCCGCGTAACCGGGATCGAGGTGCTCCGACAGCAAGGCGCGCAGCAGGGACGGCACCGGAATCAGGGTCGGCCGGGCCGCCGTGTGGGCGCTGCGGCCGGCGTTGGGGTCATAGCCGCCGAGCAGGCGGTCCGCGTCAGCCATGCTCACCCGGTACCGGCTGCACCTTGGGCATTCGGCGCACGACCAACACCATCTGCACCACGTACAGCACGAACGACCACAGGTACGCGTACATACCCCAACCCAAAAAGCCCCAACCAACAGCTCTCAGTATGCGGCTCCACGACGCGTCCCAGGTGCCCAACAGGACCAGCGGGAAGCCGGCCATCAGGGCGAAAGTGGCGGCCTTGCCGAAGTAGGTCACCGGCAGCGCCGACAGCCCGCGACTGCGCAGCACGGGCAACGTCGCGGCCAGCAGCCCGTCGCGAGCCAGCAGCATGATGACGAACCACCACGGCACGATCCCGTCCACCGCCATCGCGACGGGCACGGTGACCATATAGAGCCGATCGACCGCCGGGTCCAGCAGGACGCCCAGCCGCGACGACTGGTTCAGCGTCCGCGCGATCTTGCCGTCGGCCCAGTCGGAGGCACCGCTGAACATGAGAATCGCCACCGCCCAGCCGTTGGCGTGTGCGAACAGCAGCGCGTAGACGAACACCGGGATGAGCACCAGGCGGATGGCGCTCAGCACGTTGGGTACTGTCAGCACGCGGTCGGGCGGAGGCACCTGCTCCATGAGCCGTGACCTTAGCTCGGCGACGATGAGGTCCGCAGCGCGGACCGGGAACGTTCGAGCGTGTGGCCAGCCGCACGCTCGGCCGCGTACGCGGCGGCCGTCTAGCGGAACACGCCGGGCAGACTCAACGTCGACAGCGTGTCATCCGACAGCGGGTTGTCGTTGACCATGTAGGTCCACGTCGACGTCGGGCGCGCCAGTTTGGACAGGTCCAGCCCCGGCTCCTCGTCGAGGACGTTTGCGGTTTCGAACGTCTGTTGAGCCGCCTCAATCGAGTCGGCGGCCAGCGACGCGAAGGCGTCGACCGCCAACCGGTGAAACTCGTCGAGCGGGTTTTGCCGGCCCAGTGCGCGCAGGTGAATGCTTTCCCGGATGTCGGCCAGATACGCCAGATGATCGGCCCAGCCGCGGTCCAGGTGATACAGCATGATCAGCCGGCAAATGGTCTCGAGGCGTTCTTCGGACAGCTGCTTGGACAGCTCCTTGTATCGCTTCGGCGTCAATTCGGCCAGCTCTTCGCGGGCGGTTGCGGTGCGCAGCAATGTGTTTCGCCGATCGACGATGATGGCGCGCTGCTGGGCGATCAGCTGGTTGTAGCGCCAGGTGTTCGCGTGCACATCGAGCATCCGCCCCTCGGCGACCCGCTGGGCATGGTCGAGCAGCCCGGCCGCCTTGGGGCTGACGATCTTGCCGTCCTCGTCGGTCTGCATCGGCAGCTTGTTCTGGTCGAGGTTGGCCGCGACGACGTCGTCCTCCCAACTGGAGAAGAACACCGACGATCCCGGATCGCCCTGGCGGCCGGCCCGGCCGCGTAACTGGTTGTCGAGCCGCTCGGTGTGATGCCGACCCGTGCCTACCACATGCAGGCCGCCCAGTTCGGCGACCCTGTCGTGGTCGGCCTCCTCGGATCCCCCCAGCCGGATGTCGGTGCCGCGCCCGGCCATCTGGGTCGACACCGTGACGGTCCCGAACTCGCCGGCCTCGGCGATCACCTTTGCCTCCTCGGCGTCGTTCTTCGCGTTGAGCACGACCGCGGGGATGCCCCGGCGCAGCAGCCGCTCGTGCAACTCCTCGGATTCGGCCACGTCGCGGGTGCCGACCAGCACCGGCTGCCCGGTCTCATGCACCTCGGCGATGTGCGCGACGATCGCGTCGTTCTTGGCGGCGGCGGTGATATAGACCCGGTCGGATTCGTCCTCGCGAATGTTGGGGGTGTTAGGCGGAATCGGTGAAACACCGAGCTTGTAGAACTGGCGCAGCTGCTCGCCGGCGGCCAGCGCGGTGCCGGTCATGCCGCACACGGTGGCGTAGCGGTTGATCAGCGCCTGCACCGTAATGGTGTCCAGCACCTCGCCCGTCTCGGTGGTCTCGATGCCCTCCTTCGCCTCGACGGCGGCCTGCAGGCCGTCCGGCCAGCGTTGCAGTTGCGCGATGCGGCCGCGCGAGGCGTTGATCAGGTGCACCGCGTCGTCCCGCACGATGTAGTGCACGTCGCGCTGCAGGAGCACGTGCGCGTGCAGCGCGACGTTGACCTCGGTCAGCGTGGTGCCGACGTGCTCCTCGGAGTACAGGTCGATGCCACCGAGCGCCTTCTCGAGCTTTCGCGCGCCCAGGTCGGTCAGGTGGACGTTGCGGCTGTCGGAGTCGGTGGCGAAGTACTCATCGGCGTCCTTGTCGCCGACCAGCTCCCCCACCAGCGTGATGATCTCCAGCCGCGGCGTTTCGCGGTGCGTGGTGCCGGCCAGCACCAGCGGCACCAGCGCCTCGTCGACCAGCACCGAGTCGGCCTCGTCGATCAGCGCCACATCGGGATTGGGTGACACCAGATCGGCGACGTCGGTCACCAGCTGATCGCGCAGCACGTCGAAGCCGATCTCGTTGACCGAGGCGTATGTGACATCGCAGTCATAGGCGGCCCGACGATCCTCGCTCGTCGACTCCGCGGTGATCCAGCCGACCGTCAGGCCCATGGCCTCCACCAGCGGGCCCATCCACTCCGCGTCGCGCCGGGCCAGGTAGTCGTTGATGGTCACCACGTGAACGTGTCGCCCTGCAAGGGCGTACCCGGCGGCCGCGATGGCCCCGGCGAGGGTTTTGCCCTCACCCGTGGCCATCTCGATCACGTCGCCGGCAAGCATCCGCAGCGCGCCCAGCATCTGCACGTCAAATGGACGTAGCGTGGTCGCTCTTTCCGCCGCTTCCCGGGCGATCGCCAGGAACTGCGCCATGTCGTCGGAGTCGGCGAGATCCTCGAGTTTCAGCAGCCCGGCCGCCTTGCGCAGTTGCTCGTCGCTGAGGCCGGCGGCTTCGTCGTCGTATTCCGAAGACTTAGTGACCTCGGTGAGCGACCGGCTCTGGTTCTTTTCCGTAGTGGCGCCCAGCAGGCGCCAAAATCGGCTACTCAGGCGACCAGGTTGCGTGCGGGTGGACTTTGACACAGGTCAACGGTACGCGACCTCACATCCAGCACGAGGGCGCGTGTTTGCCCGCGACAAGCCGAGCCCTGGCGCGCAATTGCGCGGCATCGCGGTCTGCTCGTGCCGGGTGTCGATCGGCCGGATAACCTCGTCACGGTGCCTGTCGCGGATTGGAGTCGGCACCGCCGGCTCTGCGTCCGGCGAGCGATGCGTGGCCCGGCATGCACGGTCTGGCGGGGCGGAGCGTCGCGGCTCATCCGGGCAGCCTGGCTATAAGCCTCGGGTACGTTCGCGGGGAAGTATCCACCAAGAGGCTCGCCGGATGCCTCGGTAGCAAGGAGACGTCGAAGTTGGGTCCCACGCCGTTCAAGCCATCGATCAACTGGTCCACGGCATTCACTGATTCCTTGCGGTGGATCGCCATCGCGTGGGTGATCGGGGCCATTGCTCTGTTGGCCGTGCTGGTCGCCTTCAGGTATCTCACGCCCTGGGGCCGGCAGTTCTGGCGGATCACTCGCGGATACTTCGTCGGTCGGGCGAGCGTCAAGGTGTGGGCGGTGCTCGGCGTCCTGCTGTTTTCGGTGCTCCTGTCGGTGCGTCTCACCGTGTTGCTCAGCTACCAGGGCAACGACCTGTACACGGCGGTGCAGAAAGCGGTCCAGGGCGTCGCGGCCGGCAACGCCAGGGTCAAAGAGTCTGGAATTCACGGGTTCTGGATGTCGCTGGTGATCTTCAGCCTGCTGGCCATCCTGTACGTCATCCGGTTCATGGCCGACATCTATCTGACGCAGCGATTCATCATCGCCTGGCGCGTGTGGCTGACCGCCCACCTCACCGACGACTGGCTGGACGGCCGCGCTTACTACCGCGATCGGTTCATCGACAACACCATCGACAACCCGGATCAGCGCATTCAGCAGGACGTCGACATCTTCACCGCGAACGCGGGCGGCACCCCGAACATCCCCTCCAACGGGACGGGAAGCACCTTGCTCTTCGGCGCCGTCAACGCGGTGGCCTCGGTGATTTCGTTCGCCGCGATTTTGTGGGACCTGTCGGGCGATCTGAACCTGTTCGGCGTCAACTTCCCGCGCGCGATGTTCTGGACTGTTCTGGTCTACGTGCTGATCGCGACGGTGGTCGCGGTCTGGTTGGGGCGTCCGCTGATTTGGCTCAGTTTCAACAACGAGAAGCTGAACGCGGCGTTTCGTTATGCCCTGGTGCGGCTGCGGGACGCGGCCGAGGCGGTGGGCTTCTATCGCGGTGAGCGCGTCGAGCGTGCGCAACTGTGGCGGCGCTTCACCCCGATCATCGGTAACTACCGCAAGTTCGTCCGCCGAACCATCATCTTCAACGGATGGAACTGGTCGGTGTCGCAGGCGATCGTCCCGCTGCCGTGGATCATCCAGGCGCCGCGCTTGTTCGCCGGCCAGATCGACTTCGGTGATGTCGGCCAAACCGCGACGGCATTCGGCAACATCCATGACTCGCTGTCGTTCTTCCGCAACAACTACGACGCGTTCGCGGCCTTCCGCGCCGCGATCATCCGGTTGCACGGTCTCGTCGATGCCGACGCTCGCGGGCGCGCGCTGCCGTCGTTGCTGGTCAAGCCGAGTGAAGAGGTGGCCGTGGAGCTCGCCCACGTCGAAGTGCGCACACCGGCGGGTGACCAGCTGATCGACTCCCTGGACGTGCAGTTGGATCACGGCGAATCGCTGGTGATCACCGGGCGGTCGGGTGCCGGTAAGACGACGCTGCTGCGCAGCCTGGCCGAATTGTGGCCGTACGCGTCGGGAACCCTGTGCCGCCCCGACGGCGAGAACGCGACGATGTTCTTGTCGCAGTTGCCGTATGTGCCACTGGGCAGTCTGCGCATCGTGGTGTGCTACCCGAATTCACCGGACGACATCGCCGAAGGCACCCTTCGCGACACGCTGACGAAGGTGGCGCTGGCCCCGCTGTGCGACCGCCTCGACGAAGAGCGCGACTGGGCCAAGGTGCTTTCCCCCGGCGAGCAGCAGCGCGTCGCGTTCGCCCGCATCCTGCTCACCAAACCCAAGGCGGTGTTTCTCGACGAAGCCACGTCCGCGCTCGACGAAGGCCTGGAATTCGCGCTGTACGAGTTGCTGCGCAGCGAACTGCCGGACTGTGTCGTCGTCAGCGTCAGCCACCGGCGCGCCGTCGAGCAGCATCACACCCGGCAACTTCGACTGCTGGGCGACGGCCAGTGGCGGCTGGGCCCCGTGGAGAAGGAGCCCGTGCGCGTCTGAGGCGGGCCGGCTCGTTCAGCCGGGCGGCGCCGAAGCCGGCCGCGCGCTACCCGTCGCGCCGCGCCTGCGCTGCCCGCGCCGCGTGCG
>DASSGQ010000176.1:0-4179 GCA_035693385.1 Mycobacterium sp. | reverse complement strand
CGAGGTCGACAGTCATCGGCATCTGCGAACGATCCGCCATACCGCCTCCTTAGCCCAGGGCCGCATGGCTTGTCGGCCACAGCAAATCCTTAGCCGGAACCTGCCGCGAGCCGAAGTCGATCGCCGGCTGCACGAAACGCTTCGCTCGCCGCGACACTGGCGTACTGCCCATTATGCGCTCAAATGCAAAGACAGCACGCTGATCGCGGTCGGGTCCGAAACGTGTCGCGGCGACCGGATCCGGTCGGGTCAAGTCGCTCCGGTGTTAGGGTCACCCGACGCGACCGGCGTGTGCCCAGCAACTTGGCCGGGCGAACGGCGCCGGCACGCCGCCTAGGGCTCCCCGGCCCGCCGCAGCATCATTTCCGCGTGTTTGAGCACCGGCGAGTCGACCATCCGTCCCTCGAACGCGAACACCCCGCGCTGGGTTCGCGCCGCCGCCAATACCCTTCGCGCCCAATCCAGCTTCTCCCGGCTGGGCCGGTAGGCCTCGCGTACCACCGGGATCTGAGTCGGGTGGATGCAGACGGTCCCGCCAAAACCCACCGCCACGGCGTCATCGGCCTCCGCCCGCAAGCCCTCGATGTCGCGGATATCCAAATGCACGGCGTCCAGCGCGATCCGGCCAAATGCGGACGCCGCGAGCAGGATCGTCGAACGCACGTGGCGGGTGACGTCCCGATAGGTGCCTCCGGGCCGCCGGCTCGAGCTGCCTCCCAGGGTGGCAACCAGATCCTCGGCACCCCACATCATCCCCACCGTGCCCCCCGCCGCGGCGATCTCTGCGGCGAACAACGCACCGCGTGGAGTCTCCACGAGTGCGACGACCTCCCGCGGCGCGAGTGCGGCCACCTGCGCGGCCGATTCGGCCTTCGGGAGCATCACCGTCGTGTAAGCCGTATCCGCCAGCGCGTCCAGGTCGCGGGCCTGCTCGTCAGTACCGGTCGCGTTGATCCGTACCACGGTGCGCTCGGGGTCCAGCTGCGTCGCCCGCAGTGCCGTGCGGGCAGCGGGCTTATCCGCCGCGGCCACCCCGTCCTCGAGGTCGAGGATCACCACATCGGCGGCGGCAGCAGCCTTCGCAAAGCGCTCGGGGCGGTCGGCCGGGCAGAACAGCCACCCGGGACCCACGGCGCGCAGGTTCATCAGGACTCTCCGTCATCCGGCCGCTTCTGCACCAGAGTGCTGCGCACCGCCCGCGCGACGACGTCGCCATGCTGGTTGCGCCCGGTGTGCTCGAGAGTGACGACGCCTTCGCCGGGCCGGCTTTTCGACTCGCGCTTGCCGGTGCAGACGGTCTCGGCGTACAGGGTGTCGCCGTGAAAGACCGGCTTGGGGAACGACACCTCGGAAAACCCGAGGTTGGCCACGATGGTCCCCAGCGTCAGCTGCGCAACCGACAGGCCCACCAGCGTGGAAAGGGTGAACATCGAGTTCGCCAGCCGCTCACCCCGAAAGCCCGGTTGGTCCGCAGCCCACGCGGCGTCCAGGTGCAGCGACTGGGTGTTCATCGTCAGCGTGGTGAACAACACGTTGTCGGCTTCGGTGACCGTTCGGCCCGGCCGGTGCAGGTATGTCGTCCCGATCTCGAACTCCTCAAACCACAAGCCCCGCTGGACAATCGACTTCCCGGTCATGGCAGGCCCAGCGATCGCGCGATGAGCATCAGCTGCACCTCGGTGGTGCCCTCACCGATCTCGAGGATCTTGCTGTCGCGATAATGACGCGCCACCGGATATTCGTTCATGAAGCCGTAGCCGCCGTGGATTTGTGTGGCGTCGCGGGCGTTGTCCATCGCCGCCTCCGACGCGATCATCTTCGCGATCGCCGCCTCCTTCTTGAATGGCTTGCCCGCCACCATCTTTGCGGCCGCTTCGTAGTACGCCGCGCGGGCGACGTGGGCACGCGCTTCCATTCGCGCGATCTTGAAGCTGATCGCCTGATAGGTGCCGATCGGCCGGCCGAACGACTGGCGTTCTTTGGCGTACTTGACGCTCTCGTCGACGCAGCCCTGCGCCGCTCCGGTCGCCAGCGCGGCGATCGCGATGCGGCCCTCGTCCAGGATGGACAGGAAGTTCGCGTAGCCGGTGCCGCGGCCACCCAACAGATTCTCTTGCGGGACGCGGGCGTCGTCGAAGCTCAACGGGTGCGTGTCCGACGCGTTCCAGCCGACCTTGCTGTAGACCGGTTCGACGGTGAATCCCTTTGTGCCGCTGGGCACAATGATCGTCGAGATCTCCTTCTTACCGTCGGCGAGCTTTCCGGTGACCGCGGTGACCGTGACCAGTGAGGTGATATCGGTGCCCGAGTTGGTGATGAATTGCTTGGTGCCGTTGATCACCCACTCGCCGTCGTCGTTCCGGGCGGTGGTGCGGGTGCCGCCTGCGTCGGAGCCGGACCCCGGCTCGGTGAGGCCGAAGCCGGCCAGCGCCCGCCCGGCGGTGAGGTCCGGCAGCCACCTTTGCTTCTGCTCTTCGGTGCCGAATCGGTAGATCGGCATGGCGCCAAGGCTGGCCCCGGCCTCCAGCGTGATCGCCACCGATTGGTCGACCTTGCCGAGTTCCTCAAGCGCCAGCGACAACGCGAAGTAGTCGCCGCCCATGCCGCCGTATTCCTCGGGGAACGGCAGGCCGAAGAGCCCCATCTCCCCCATCTTGGCGACGACTTCGTACGGGAAGCTGTGTTCCTCATCGTGTTTGGCCGATACCGGCGCGACGACGGTGCGGGCGAACTCGGCAACCGTGTCACGAAGATCCTCGTATTCCTTCGGCAACGTTCCCGCCGTAATGGATGTCGTCATGTCTGGTCCTTACTCGAATCGGCCGATGCATCAGGCTCTTCGGGTACCAGCCGAGCCAGCACCTGGTCGACGCTCACCTGATCGCCGACGGACACCAGCACCTCGGCTCGGCCCGAAACCGGTGCGGCCAGCGAATGTTCCATCTTCATCGCCTCCACGACCACCACCACGTCCCCCTCGGACACCCGGGCGCCGGAGGTGACCTGCACGGCGATCACGGTGCCCGGCATCGGGCTGAGGATCTCGGCCTGCCGCGCCCCGGCATCGCGGTGGATCTTGCGTTCCTCGGCCTCGCGGAGGTGCCAGGTTCCCCGCTCGTCGGCGACCCACAGGTGCCGGTCGGCCTCGGCCCACCGGTAGTCGCGGCGCAGCCCGTCCAGCGTCGCGCTCATTCGGGTTGGCTCCACTTGCACACTGCCGGAACGGATCTCGCCGTCGCCGACCTGCACCCTGGCGTTTTCGGGCGGCCCCCACACCGACAACGTCTCGCTGCGCAGCGGGGTGCGCATCGCGGTGCGCACCGGCGCCACGCCACCCCCGACCCGCCATCCCGTCGGCACCGCCCACGCGTTGCCCCCACCGCGGCGGGCCCAGCGCGCCCTGAAAGAAAGGGCCCACTGCCGGTAGAGACCGCCGGCGGCGAGCACGTCGTCGGGCGCCGGTAGCGGCGCGAAGTCCGCCAACCGCTCGTCCAGCAGCGCGGTGTCGAGGTCGCCTGCACGCACCCGCTCGTCGGCCAGCAGGAAGCGCAGGAACTCGACGTTGGTCTGCACGCCCAGGACCGCGGTCTGCGCCAGGGCCCGATCGAGTTTCGCGAGCGCCTCTTCGCGGTCGGTTCCGTACGCGATCACCTTGCTCAGCATCGGGTCGTAGTCGCTGCCGACCAGCGTGCCGGGCAGCAGCGACGAGTCCACCCGCACGCCGTCGCCGGACGGCTCGAAAACCTGCAGCACTTGACCCCCGGTGGGCAGAAATCCGCGGGCCGGATCCTCGGCGTACACGCGGGCCTCGATCGCGTGCCCGCGCAATTCGATGTCGTCCTGGGCGAACGCCAGTTTCTCGCCGGCGGCCACGCGTAGCTGCCACTCCACCAGGTCCAGTCCGGTGACCGCTTCGGTCACCGGATGCTCAACCTGCAGGCGGGTATTCATCTCCATGAAGAAGAACTCGTCCGGCCGGGCGGCGGACACGATGAATTCCACGGTGCCCGCCCCGACGTAGTCGACGCTGCGGGCGGTGTTGCAGGCCGCCGCACCGATCCGCGCTCGTGTCCGGGGATCAAGCAGCGCTGAGGGCGCCTCTTCGATGACCTTCTGGTGGCGCCGCTGCAGGCTGCATTCACGCTCGCCCAGATGCACCACGTTGCCGTGCGTGTCGGC
>DASSGQ010000175.1:0-3285 GCA_035693385.1 Mycobacterium sp. | reverse complement strand
GACCCCAGCGCATCAGGCGCACCCGGCGGGTCGGTTGGTCGTCGGGCTCGCTGTGCCGGGTGACGACGGTCGCGATCGTCGTCGTCGGGGCCACGTTGTAGTTGGGGGATTCCGCGTAGTCGGGCGCATCCGCTTTCGGGGCGGTAGCCTCGTCGATCGCCTTGATTTTCTGGGCCAGCAGGGCCGGATCCGTCGTGACCGCAAACCGTCCGCACATGACTCCCATAGTGCCTCGCGCAGGACTCCTGCAGTGCCCCGCACCGAACTCCGGTAGTGGCCCGGTACCCACGGCGCCGGCTGACACGGCAGGATGAAGCACGTGAGTAGTACCGCGCCCCTGACGGCCTGGGCGGCCCCTCTGGCCACCGAACCGGTGCACGCGACCGTGACCGTTCCTGGCTCGAAGTCGCAGACGAACCGGGCGTTGGTGCTGGCGGGGCTGGCCGCGGCGCAAGGCCAAGGCGTCTCGACCATCAGCGGAGCGCTGCGCAGCCGGGACACCGACCTGATGATCGGGGCGCTGCGCGCCCTCGGTTTGGACGTCGAGGGAGCGGGATCCGAACTGACCGTCGCCGGCCGTATTGCGCCCGGGCCCGGCGCGCGGGTCGATTGCGGGCTGGCCGGCACGGTTCTGCGTTTCGTTCCGCCGCTGGCGGCGCTGGCCGATTCGGTGGTGGAGTTCGACGGCGACGAGCAAGCGCGGGCCCGACCCATCGCGCCACTGCTCGATGCGCTCAGGGTTCTCGGCGTCCCGATCGACGGCAGCGGTCTGCCTTTTCGGGTCCAGGGCAGCGGGTCGGTCGCCGGCGGCACCGCGGCCATCGACGCCTCCGCGTCGTCGCAGTTCGTATCGGGCCTGCTGCTGTCCGCGGCGTCCTTCACCGACGGCCTGACCGTCCAGCACACCGGTTCGGAGGTGCCGTCGGCGCCGCACATCGCGATGACGATCGTCATGCTGCGGCAGGCGGGGGTCGACGTCGACGACTCGGTTCGCAACCGCTGGCAGGTGCACGCCGGCCCCGTCGCGGCCCGCCATTGGGACGTCGAACCGGATCTGACGAATGCCGTTCCGTTCCTGGCGGCGGCCGTGGTCAGCGGCGGAACCGTGCGCATCACCAATTGGCCCGCCAACAGCGTGCAACCCGCCGACAACATCCTGAGCGTCTTGAGCAAGCTGAATGCCACTGTCACTCAGACCGATTCGTTCCTCGAGGTGCGGGGGTCAGCGGACTACGGTGGCTTCGACGTCGACCTGCGCGCCGTCGGTGAGCTGACACCGTCGGTCGCGGCGCTGGCCGCGCTGGCCACCCCCGGCTCGGTGTCACGACTGAGCGGCATCGCCCATCTGCGGGGCCATGAGACCGATCGGCTGGCCGCGTTGTGCGCCGAGATCAACCGCCTCGGCGGCGACTGCACCGAAACGCCCGACGGCCTGGTGATCACCGCAACACCGCTGCGGCCCGGCATTTGGCGGGCCTACGCCGACCATCGGATGGCGATGGCCGGCGCGATCATCGGGTTGCGGGTCGCCGGAGTCCAGGTGGACGACATCGGCGCCACCAGCAAGACCCTGCCGGAGTTTCCGCAACTGTGGGCCCGCATGCTGGCCGGCGAATCAAGCGAGGGAGAGCCCGGCATTTGAAGCCAGGCGACTACGACGAGTCAGACGTCAAGGTCCGGTCCGGCAGGGGCTCGCGACCGCGGACCAAGACCCGTCCCGAGCACGCCGAAGCCGAGGCCGCCATGGTGGTCACTGTCGACCGCGGCCGGTGGGGTTGTGTGCTGGGCGGGCGCCCCGATCGGCGAGTCACGGCCATGCGAGCGCGCGAGTTGGGCCGCACTCCGGTGGTCGTCGGCGACGATGTCGATCTGGTCGGCGATCTGTCCGGTCGCACGGACACGCTGGCCCGGATCGTGCGCCGGGGGCCGCGGCGAACGGTGTTGCGGCGCACCGCCGATGACACCGATCCGACCGAACGAGTGGTAGTCGCCAATGCCGACCAGCTGTTGATCGTGGTGGCGCTGGCCGACCCGCCGCCGCGCACCGGCCTGGTGGATCGGGCGTTGATCGCCGCCTACGCCGGCGGACTGACCCCGATTCTGTGTCTGACCAAGACGGACCTCGCCCCGCCGGAGCCGTTCGCCGAGCAGTTCGTCGACCTCGACTTGACCGTGGTTGCCGCGGGCGTCGACGATCCGCTGCTCGCCGTGGCGGATTTGCTGACCGGCAAAATCACCGTGCTGCTCGGACATTCCGGGGTCGGCAAGTCGACATTGGTGAATCGGCTTGTGCCCGACGCGGATCGGGCCGTCGGAGAGGTGACCGAGATCGGCAGGGGCCGGCACACGTCGACGCAGTCGGTAGCGTTTCCGTTGCAGACGACACCGGAAGGCACCGGCTGGGTGATCGACACCCCGGGAATCCGCTCGTTCGGGTTGGCCCACATCGAGCCCGACGACGTACTGATGGCCTTTTCCGATCTGTCCGACGCAATTCGCGACTGCCCCCGCGGCTGCGGGCATATGGGGCCCCCGGCCGACCCCGAATGCGCGCTGGACGGGCTGTCCGGTCCCGCCGTTCGCCGCGTGGCCGCGGCCCGGCGGCTACTGGCCGCGCTCAGGGAGACTTGACCAGCCGCATACCCAGCTCGTCGGGAGGCACCAGATGGCCTTCCGTGCAGCGGATTTCGACACCCGCCTGCGCCCCGCAGCCCTGATGCGTGAGCCGCAGACGATTGCGGCCCGGCAAGTGGCGTCTCCCCCACTCGAACATCGCCCAGACCACCGGCATGAAGTCGACGCCGGCGTCGGTGAGCACATACTCTTCGCGGGTGCGCTGCCCGGGCTCGCGGTAAGGCCGTCGGGCCAGCAAGCCGAGGTCGACCAGTTCGGCCAGCCGGGCAGACGTGGCGGCCTTGGTGATTCCCACCCGCTCGGCGAAGTCGTCGAATCGGGTGGTGCCGTAGTACGCCTCGCGCATGATCAGCATGGCGGATTTGGTGCCGACCGCCGCCATGGTCTTTTCGATCGCACACTCACCCACTGCCGACCACTTGTCCCGGTCGGCGAGCGCGCCCTGCAAAAGTGTCACGCAGATCACCTCCCATCTGGGTTGCTTTCAGTATACTCAGGTGTTTACCTGAGTACAGCGAGTGATACCCAGCTGAGGACTCAAGGAGGAGCCATGGCCAGCTACCAAGGTCGCGACGCCGTCCTCGTAGGCGCCGTTCGCACCCCGAACGGCAAGGGAAAGGCCAGTGGCGCCTTGCACGACGTGCTGCCCGC
>DASSGQ010000174.1:0-7309 GCA_035693385.1 Mycobacterium sp. | reverse complement strand
ATGCTCGCAGCGGGTGTCGTGCTGGTGCAGTGCACCTCCGCGCTGCCACCTCCTGCGGCCACACCATCATCGGCTGTTATACCGTCACCGCCGGCTGCGTCGTCGTCGGCCAGCGAGCCGCCAGCACAACCTGCCGGTGGGACCGTTGAGCCGGTCACCGCCGCCGAACTCGGCGCGAGCTGGCGGCCAGGTTGCCCCGTCGAGCCGGGGCGGCTGCGGCGGGTCAACGTGGACCACATCGGTTTCGACGGCCAGACCCACCGCGGCGAGCTGATCGTGCACGAAGACCTGGTGCCGGATGTCATCGCGATCTTCGAGCAGCTTTACCGACTGGGCTATCCCATCGACAAGATCCGCACGGTCGACCACTACTCGGACGCCGATGATGAATTATCCATGGAGGACAACAACACTTCGGCATTCAACTGCCGACTCATTCCAGGGACCGACGAATGGTCGCCACACGCTTACGGCCGGGCTATCGACATTAATACGCTTCTCAACCCGTGCCTCTACGCCAGCGGATATTTCGAACCGCGGAACGCGGCGGCCTACCTGGACCGCAGCCGCACAGACCCCGGTCTTTTGCACAGCGGCGACCCGGCCGAGCGCGCCTTCACCGATCGTGGCTGGCAATGGGGTGGCTACTGGAGGACTCCCGACTACCAGCACTTCGAGCGGCCCTGAGCCGCAATGCTTTAGAGACCCAGGGCGCGGGCCGTCGCCGTCGCAACCTCACCGCGCAGGTTCGACATCGGTGGACTGCCCCGCGTATGGATCGAGTTCGACAGCAGAACTATTAAGGTATCTGAGCCTGGGTCTAGCCAAATCGAGGTTCCGGTGAAGCCCGTGTGCCCGAAGCTACCGATGGGGAAGACCATGCCGCGCGTGGTGGACTGGCCGGTATCGATGTCCCAGCCGAAGCCGCGCAGGTTTTGCCCCGCGATCGCCGGATAGCGCGGCGCGAGCAACGGATCCCTGGTATTCGGTCTCTTCGCGATGGCTTCTCGGGTGGCAGCGTTGGCCGCTTCGAGTTGTCCAGCCGTGTGTCCCGGCTGCTGCGGAGTCGTCATCAACTCCAAAGTCGTTTGCGTCAGCGGGAACTGGCTCGGACGGCCCGCGAGCCGGTCAAGCAGGGCCTGCGCATAGACGCTGACATCGTGTGCCGTCGAGAAAACGCCGGCATGCCCGGCAACTCCACCCATGCGCCGTGCCGTTGTGTCTTGCACGGTGCCCCAAAGCAAGTGATCAATGTCGGGATTCTTGCTCGGGTCGGCTCGGCTCTCTTCGTCGCGTGCGGTCGGTGCGATGCGCGACAGGAGATCGGTGCTCCACGTACCTGGCGGACAAGCGGCCGGCGCCCGTCCTGTTGGCGCGGGAGCCCACGCGATGGCAGCGCCTCGAAGCGTGTGCGGGCCACATGCGTTGGCCGGGGGAAGGTAGCGGGTCTCGTCCATGCCAAGCGGCGCGAATACGTGTTCGGAAACGTAGGCGTCCTCGGCCTCGCCGGTGACCCTCTCGATCAGCGCGCCGAGCAGAATGAAGTTGATGTCGGAGTAACGGAAAGCTTCGCCGGGACGCGACTCCAGCGGTGTCACGAGCGCCCGATGAACGCCTTCTGCTTTATCGGCTCGGCCAAGTCCCCACGGATCGTTGAGTTCTACGTCTCCCGGTTCGCCTGAAGTGTGCGTAAGCAACATGCGGACGGTCACCTGTGCCCGCCGTGGATCGTTCGTGGTGTTGAAGTCCGGCAAATGTTGTTGAACGGGATCGTCGAACCGAACCTTGCCTTGTTCGTAGAGCTGCATGACGGCTGTCGCCGTTGCGAGGCTCTTCGTCAACGACGCCAGGTCAAAGATCGTGTCCTCGGTCATCGGCTCCGCAGGTCCGGGCAATCCATCTAACCCGGGTTCGCTGGCAAGCTTGCGCGAGCCGTAAGCCTGGTGGAAGGCGACGTCGCCACCGTGGCCAACTACCAGCACGGCACCCGGCAGCTTGTCTGCCGCAATCGCATCGTTGATCAGTTTGGAGACGGTTGCGAAGCCAGGCGCGGTAGCTGCAGCGGGCTGCTTGGAAACCGTTGCGCGATCAGATGTTTGGGCGGGCGTCGTCGCCGGAGTCGTCTCGCTTACTGCTGTGTGCGCGAAATCGCCGCGCGAGCAAGCCGCAACGAGTGCCAGCGAGGCAATTCCAACGGCTGCGACCTTTCGCGTGGCCGCTCGCATGGCCTTTCGCATCACGACCGCCCGATGAGGGCGTCTCGTACGCGTCCCCGCGCGTGCTCGAGCCGAACCGCAGCCGCCGCCGCGTCGACGCCCGCAAGCAGCGCGACGATCGCGGTCTTGGCGTGACCACCCGCGGCAGCGAGCGCGGCGATCGCGGCCTCCTCGTCAACGCCGGCCGCGTCGCGGACGATCCGCACCGTGCGGCGGCGCAGCTTCGCGTTGGTTGCGCGCACGTCGACCATCAGCGGTCCGTACGCCTTGCCGAGCGCGATCATCACGCTCGTGGAGAGCGCGTTGAGCACAACCTTCTGGGACGTCCCAGCGGTCAGCCGCGTGGAGCCGGCGAGAACCTCTGGTCCGGTCAGCAGCTCGATCACTACGTCCGCTGGCGCCTCGCTGCCCGAGTTGTTGACGATCGCCACGGTCAGCGCGCCCGCCGCGCGTGCATGGTCAAGCGCCCCAAGCACATACGGCGTGCGCCCCGACGCCGTGATCCCGACCAGCGCGTCGGCTGAGGTCAGGTCGGCGAGATCTGCGGGGTCGAACACATCCTCCGCGCCGTCGATTGCCTTCGTCAGCGCCGCCGGCCCGCCGGCGATCACGCCACGCACGATGTCGGTGCTGAATGTCGGCCCGCATTCGGCCGCGTCGAGCACGCCGAGCCGACCGGGCGTCCCGGCGCCGGCGTAGATCAGGCGGCCGCCGCGCTCGAGCCGCGCGGCGATCGCTTCGGCTGCAGCCGTGATCCGCGGAAGTGCCGCTACCACCGCTCCGTGCGCATTACCCTCGGCGGCGACCATTAGCGCGACGAGCTCGCCGATCGGCCGCGCATCGAGGTCGTGTAGGTCTGGCCGTACAGCTTCGGTGGCGAGCGCATCGAGTCTGTTCGGGGCAGGGGCTTCGACGGCCGCAGACAAGCGGATCACGTGCGGCTCGTGGATTGCGCTGAGGCGCAGCGTGCCATCGAGCGCGTCGCCGACGGGCGGGACGAGGTCGATCTGCTCGCGCAACGCCTTCACCTGTGCCAGGCCGCCAACCATCGCCACCGGGCCCGATCCAGCTGCCCTGGCGGTCGCCGCGAGTGACTCGGCGGCGGCGCCGACAATCGCCAACGCCACGGCGTCGTCCTGAGCAGCGAGGACGTCGGGCGCGAACGACGCGAGCGCGGCGGCATCGGTGAGCTGGGCCGGCCAGGTTCTCGGGGGGCCGAAGCGGGCGCGGGCGGCATCTATTAATGAAGTGGACGGTCCGCGGCCGTCCAGAGCGCGGAGCGCGGCGCGCAGCCCAGCTGTGCCGATCCAGGCGCCGCCGCCCTCGTCGCCCAGCCATGGACCCCAGCCGTCGGCAGTACGCAGCCCGCCGTCGGCGTCGATCGCGAGCGCCACCACGCCGGTGCCCGCGATCAGCACGACCCCCGGCTTTCCGTCCAGTGCGCCCGCGTGAGCGATCACACCGTCACTGGTCACCGCGATTCGCTCCGCCTGCAACGAGGCCAGCAACGCCTCGCCCAGCGCGCGCGCCGCCCCCGGCGCCGTCAGCGCCCCGGCGGCGCCCACTATCAACTCCTCGACCGGCCCGAACTGATTCCCTAGCTGGCTGACCAAGGCCAGGATCGCCGCCTCCGCGGCCCGCACTCCCCCAGGCGCGGCGAGCCCCGGCGCGCCCGCCCCCTCGGCCCTGCGGCCGCCTCCGGCGGCGCGACACCGCGTCTTTCCAAGGTCAATGGAGAGGATCACCGGATCCATGTTTTCACGAGGCCGCCGGTCTGGAGCGTGCCTTTGCAGTGCTGCTGCCCTTTTCCCAATCGCGACATCGCCGCTTAGATATGGGCCCTTCTGACACACGACAGCGAGTGCGCCGCCTCAGGGATCAAGCCCCTCAGGGGATCAAGATGTAACTCGTCCCCGGGACAGCTGTGGCGATGCGGGTGTCGAATTCATGGAAGCCTGTGGTGCGGTAGCCGTTGGCGGCGGTGGCCCCATGCCCGAAGTTCATTTCGGTGATCGTTATGTCGTTGCCGTTGACGGCGTCGACCCAGGCGACGTGTCCGACGCCCCCGATGAGCCAGCTGCCGTAGACGGCGATCGAGCGGGGCTGGGCTACCCCGACCACCATCCAACCCGCCGCCTTGGCTTGGTCAACCCAGTTTTCGGCGTTTCCGGTGAGCGCCTTGATGTAGTAGCCGGTGTGGACGTGTATCTGTTCTTGGGCTCCCCAGGTGCAGTAGCCCTCGTAATCGCTGAGGGGGTTGTGGTCAATCGTGGCGCCTATGGTTCGGTCCGCTGGCGCATCCCCGCTCGCCGGTGCCGCAGACGACGTAGCCATTGAAACTCCCAGCGAGAGTGCGCCACTCACGGCGACGGCCGCCACAATTCCTTTGGATCCCCTGGATCCCCTGGTTCCCTTGGTCTTCACCCGTTTCCCTGCCTGAACGTTCCTATGCCAAGGCGGTATCAACCCGTTACGCTTCTGTTATCGCCGGGCGGCCAGCATCCGTTTCACGGCGCCCAGAGGCGACCTTCACCTTCGAGGCTTCGGGGGAATTCGTGAGGTGAACCGGCGCACTGGGTAACCGGCTGATATGGCCGGCGATGATCGACGCCACGATCGCCTCGATTGCCATAGTTCCGGCGCTTATGTTGGTCAGGCCGACCCTGCCGCACTACCCCGCCGCTGCTGCCGTCCAGTAACGCGACGGCAGTAGCAGCGCGGTGCGCGAAGCAGAATCTCTGGCCGGCCTTGCGCCCCCCAACTTCGCCCGGCCCCATCCAAGTTGACGACATCGCCGCGGGAATGGACAGGACCGCATTCGCGGGGAAGTATCGAAACAGCGTCCGTCACTGCCACGTCAACTGACCAAGTACCCAAACGGCGGTCCGGCGAATTGTCGCGAGGAGGCAGGAACCATGCCTGCAACAGATCCCACGTTTTACCGCAGCCCAGCCGCCGCCGTTTCGGCCGCGCCCGAGCAGATCGCCTACGTTGCCGCTTTCGATCCGGCGGGCCAGGCAAAGGATGCGCTCGCCGTGGTGGACTGTGACCCGAATTCCTCGATGTACGGCGGCGTCGTCGGCTGGGCCGAGCTGCCAACGGCCGGAAACGAACTGCACCACTTCGGCTGGAATGCCTGCTCGAGCGCGCTATGCCACGAAGGACATGGCCATCACGAGGCGATCGAGCGGCGATATCTGCTAGTCCCCGGCATCCGTTCGTCGACCACCTATGTCCTCGACACTAAACCCGACCCTCGCCGGCCGGTGCTGGCGCACACGATCCAGGGCGGCGAGCTTGCAGCAAAGGCCGGATATTCCCGCCCGCACACGGTGCACTGTGGATCCGGCGGCATCTTCATGTCGGCGTTGGGCGGTCCCAACGGCGACGACGGTCCCGGCGGCATCGCGCTGATCGACCACGATACGTTCGAGGTCATCGGACCGTGGGAGGTCGACCGCGGACCGCAATTCATGTCCTACGACGTGTGGTGGCACCTGAACTACGACACCGTGATCACATCCGAGTGGGGGACGCCCTCGATGGTCGAGAACGGGGTTAATCCCGAGGACCTGCTCGGAAGGAAGTTCGGACACCACGTGAACTTCTGGAGCATGTCCGATCGAAAGCTGACCCAGCGCGTCGACCTCGGCGACCAGCACCAGATGGTGCTCGAGTTACGCCCCGCACACGATCCGGCGAAAGCGTGGGGCTTCGTTGGTGTAGTGACCAACGCCGAAGACCTATCGGCGTCAGTGTGGCTGTGGCACAAGGACGGTGACCAGTGGGCCCTCGACAAGGTGATCACTATCCCCGCCGAGCCGGCCGACGCCGACGCCTTGCCACCGTTGCTTAAGCCCTTTGCAGCCGTGCCACCGTTCGTCACCGACATCGACCTGTCCGTCGACGATCGTTGGCTTTACGTCTCCTGTTGGGGCACAGGCGAACTCAAACAATACGATGTCAGCGACCCATTCCAACCGCGCGAGACGGCATCGGTTCGGCTCGGAGGGATCGTCGGGCGCACAACGCATCCCGCGGCTCCGGACCTACCGCTCGGCGGTGGCTCGCAGATGATCGAGATCAGCCGGGACGGCCGCCGGGTGTATGTCACGAACTCGCTGTACGCGGCGTGGGACGAGGTGTTCTACCCCGACGGCGTCGGCGCATGGATGGCCAAACTTGACGCCGACATCTCCGCGGGCGGGCTTGTCCCTGATGTCCGATTCTTCCCGCATGGCGACGATTTCCGTGGCCTGCGAGTGCATCAAACCCGGCTGCAAGGCGGTGACGCGTCCAGCGACTCTTACTGCTACACCAGCTGAACGCCCGCCAGCCGAGGTCGATCCCCAACATTTTTGGGGCGGATGCCTCATGTGCAGCCATAGGTGTGCGATGGACGATTCCTGCATCGAAAATTTCGACACCGCACGCTGAGCCGCTCGCGTGAATCAGCGGCTTCCCCGTGAAAGAGGTTGGGAGGCAGTCATGTTCACCATCGAGGAGCTTGCCACGATTCCGCTCTTCTCGACCCTGAGGGAGAAAGAACTGGAGTACCTTGCTGGGGCCGTGGAGGACATCCATCTCATCCCCGGGGAATACGTAGGCCACGAGGGCGAAGGCCGGTCCCTGGCGATCGTGGTCGAGGGTAAGGCGGAGCTGACGAAGCTGGTTAACGGAGTCGAGCAGGTGATCGGCGTCCGGCTTCCGGGCGAAGTCGGAGGCGAGATCCCGATGACGCTCGGCACGCCGTTGCCCGCCAGCATGCGAGCCGTCGAACCATCGCGCGTGCTAAAGGTGACGGTCGAGGTGTTCCACACGCTCGCCGCCATGGCCCCCCAGGTCTCCGAAACGGTCGGTGCCGCCGCGTTGGAGCGGATGGAGATGCTCAGAAGCGCCACCGCGCAGCCACGCGAGCCCGCAATCTTCGTAATCGGCCCGCGCGTCGACCCCGGAGTGCACCGATGCGACAGCTTCCTCCATCGCAACCAGATTCCTTATGAACGCCTAGACCCGGACGATCCTGCAGCTATTCCACGCATTGGAGGTGAGGCCGCCGCCTATCCGGTGGTGGTGCTGCGCGACGGTACTCG
>DASSGQ010000173.1:0-2969 GCA_035693385.1 Mycobacterium sp. | reverse complement strand
GTTCGGCGATGATCACCAGGCGTTCGCCGGTGTCGGCATTGCCAGCGCCTGAGCCCGGCAGTCGGTCGGCCGGCACGGAGAACGCGGTCACGTATCCGCGCCGCACCATCGGTGAGGCTTCCGCGACGGTGGCCTCGATGTCTTGCGGGTAGTGGTTGCGGCCGTCGATGATCACCAGATCCGCGATCCGGCCGGTTACGTAGAGATCGCCGTCCAGATACACCCCGAGGTCGCCGGTGCGCAGCCAGGTGCCTTCGACGGTCGAGCCCTCGGTGTGGCTGCCCTCGCCGAGCCGCGTCTGCAACTTGGCGCCGAACGCCAGCTGCGTTTCATCGGGCAGCCCCCAATAGCCCCGGCCAACGTTTTCGCCCTGCAACCAGATTTCGCCGACATCACCATCGGGCAGTTCGGTCCCGGTATCGGGGTCGACGATGACCGCCCACAGGCTGCGAGCCGTCCGGCCGCAGGACACCTGCGCCACCGCGGAGGGGGCGTCTTCGGGGACGCGCACCGCGTGACCGGCGCTCAACTGTTCGCGGTCGAAATAGACAACCGATGCCTCAGCGGACGGCTCGATGGTCGCCACGAACAGCGTCGCCTCCGCGATGCCGTACGAGGGTTTGAACGCGGTGCGCGGCAATCCGTACGGCGCGAACGCCTTGTTGAATGTCCTGACCGCATCGATGCTGACCGGTTCGGAACCGATGATCATCACCACGTTGCGCAGATCGACGTCGTCCCCCGGCGCGGGCAGGCCGCGCTGTGCGGTCCACTCGTAGGCGAAGTTCGGCGCGGCGGTGACCACGCGGCCCTGCCGCGACCCGGCGGACAAAGCATGAATCCAGCGCAGCGGCCTGCGGACAAACGCGGCGGGCGACATCAGCGTGGAGTGTCCGCCGTACACCGCGGGAAAGCCGATCATCGACAGGCCCATGTCGTGGTAGAGCGGTAACCAGCTGACGCCGTGGGTGTTGCGGTCCAGCAGGTCGATCGACAGGATCATCTGCACCAGATTGGTGCCGACCGCCCGGTGGGTGATCTCCACGCCGACGGGGGGCCGCGTCGACCCCGAGGTGTACTGCAGGTGCGAGACGTCGCCCACGCTGAGCTCGGTGGGGACGAACAGCTCCCCCGCCGAGTCGGGTATCTGATCGATGACGATGACGTGCGGCCGGCGCAGCCGCGGGACGCCGGCCAGAAAGCTCTCGACCGCGTCCTTGGCCGCGGTTGTGGTCAGGACCGCCGTGGGCTCCGAATCGCGAAGCGCCGTGTCGAGACGTTCGGCATGGCCCGGCAGCTCGGGCGCGAAGAGTGGGACGGCGATGGTCCCGGCCTTGATCGCCGCGTAGAAACCCGCAACGTAGTCGATGCCTTGCGGCGCGAGGACCGCCACCCGCTCCCCCCGACCTGCGACGTGTTGCACGCGCGCGCCGATGGCCTGCATTCGGGCACCCAATTGGGTCCAGGTCACTTCGGCGGCCCGCCCGTCGGCCGTGCGGCTGTAGTCCAGGTAGCGGTACGCGATCGCGTCACCGACGTTGGCGATGTTGCGGTTGATCAGGGATATCAGGGTGGCGTCCGACGGCAAATCGACGCCGCCGTCGGCATCCAGGCAGTCCTCGATCCGTAGCAGGCCGGGCACACCAGGGGCGACGAGCCGGGAACTGCAATCCATAGAGCGCAGTCTAGGTGCCCGCGCCGACCGCTTCGGGCCCCGTGCGGCGTTCCAGCGCGCACCCTTGCGGCGCCCACGCGATCCTCCTCCAGGCTCACCGCAAGATCGGCCGGCGGCCGAACAGCGCGAGGAGCCGGTCACCGGGTGTGGCCGTTGTCGGGGCGGCCAGCGGTTCGGCGAACACATGCCCGCCCAGCCCGGCTTCGGCGAGCGGTGGGGAAACCCACAACAGCGCCGAAGCAAGGTCCGCGGGAATGGGTCGACGAATTCGGCACGCCTGGGCGATATCCCAGGCGTGCAGCACCATCTCGATCTCGCCGACGTGGACGACGACCTCGGCGGGAAGGGGGCGACCATCGATCTCACACCAGCGACCCGCGGTCGGTGGCAGCGTCGACGCGATGAGGAAGTCGACGATCCCGGCCCGAAGGGCGGCTACCGGATCGGCGCCGGCCGGGTTGGGGCCGGGACCGGTAGTTCGGCGCAGTTCTGGGACCGCCAGCACGTCGGTGACGTCCCCCAACGAGGCCCGGACGTGGCGCAGCAGGCCGCGCAGGTCCCAGTCCGGGCAGGGTGTGGGTGCCGAGAGATCGGGCTCGCGAACCCGGAGCATGCTCCCGAGCAGATACCGGGTCGCCTCGGCCAGCAGCAACAGTTCGTCGGGATCAGGCAAGGTCGCAGCCTCATGTCCCGGCGACGCCTGGACGAGGTGGCGTTGCGGTGATCGTCTCGGGCAGGCCGAACTTCGCGACCAGCGCCGGGTCGTTGAAGGCAACGATGCGCGCGATGCGACCGCCGATCACAGACAGCGCGTCCAGGCCGGCGGCACGGAAGGAACCGTCCGGCGCCCGCCGGTACAAGGCGAACGCCGGGTCGCCATTGGCCCGGGTGTAGGCCAGCCACCATTGATCCGGGGCGCGCAGCACAACCCGGGCCAGGAATTCGCGCACCGCCTCGCGTCCCGTGAACCACGTTGGAATCGGGGGCATTTCGAGCTCGACGTCGGCTCGCAGCAGCTCCGCCAGCATGTCGACGTCGGCGTGTTCGAACGCCGCCATGTAGCGGTCCAGCACGTCGCGCACGTCGGCGTCGGCGGGTTCGCTGAGCTCCTCGGGCATCGGGCGGGTGTTTGCCAGTTGCTTGTGGGCGCGCTGCAGGGCGCTGTTGACGGCCGCCGTGGACGTTTCCAATATCTCGGCGACTTCGCCGGCCTGCCAGCCCAACACGTCGCGCAACACCAGAACCGCACGTTGCAGGGGCGACAGGTGCTGCAGCGCAGCGACAAACGCCAACC
>DASSGQ010000172.1:0-25781 GCA_035693385.1 Mycobacterium sp. | reverse complement strand
TTTTCGGCGTCCCCGGCGGTCTTGTTAACGGTTGCGCCCCATACGTTTCCGTCAGGCGACATCCGCAGCGCCCACGCGTGGGCATGGGTGTCCTTACGGACGACGTCGGGTTCACCGGTGACCGCGCCCGTCGACGGCGCGAGCCGGACGGCCACCGTTAGCTTGGTGTTGATCAGGTTGACCAGCACGGTGCCGTCCATGGCCGCGCAGCCGGCCACACCGGGTTTGTCCGGCCACGTCCACACCGTGGAGACCTCGGAGGTCTTGGTGATCCGCTGCAGGCGGTCCGCGGTCGGGGTGCGGTCCGCGACATACAGCGAACCGTCGACGGGGTCGACGCACATGCCGCCGCCGGAGCCGACCCCGGACAGTGCCGTCGTCGGCGGCGCCTGGCCGATGGTGGTCGGCTGCTCGATGCGCAGCACCTTGCCGGCCAACGATTTCGGGTCGGCGGCCATCGCCGGGTTGCCGGCATCGCCGGTCATCACGAGCAGGGTGGTGGGGCTGGTGAAGATCAACGCCCCGGTGTTCCGGGTGGCGCCTTTCGGGATGCCGGTCAGGATGTCCTTGGGGATGTCGCCGTCGGCGATGCGGATGACCCTGTTGTCGGTGGGTGTGCTGATGTAGGCGTACATCAGGCGGTCTTGGTTGTAGGTGGGCGACAGCACGATGTCCATCAGCCCGCCGTCGCCGGACGGGTCGACCGGGATCACCATCTTCACCTTCGGCTCGGCGCTGACCGAGATCTCCTTGACGGCACCCGTGGTGCGTTCGGCGACCAGGGCGGTTTTGCTGTCGGTGCCCATGATCAGACCGCTGGTGCTTTCCAGGCAGCCTTGCATCACCCCGGGCGCCGGGCATGCCTTGGGGAACGGAGTGGGGGGCAGCGGGGGCGGCGGGGGAGGCGTCGAACTGGGTTGGGGCCGAAGCTCCGGGTTGGTTGTGAAGGGTTGGGACTGGGCGTCGTTGAACCGTGCGCAGCCACTCGATACGAGCACTGCGGCACAGAGCGCAGCGAGCCCGCCGCGAACCGAGCGCCCTAGTCGCATGACCGACAGGCTACGGACAGTGCGGGCACCGCCGCCACACGCGTGCTCGTGTCGGCGCCGAAAGGTTCGGGAAAGGTTCGCTGGCCCGGGGGGCGCGGGCCCTTTTTAGTCGAATTTGGACCCTGCTTGGGCCCCAAAGACGGGCGGGTGAGCCGATTTGGGGTCAATCCGGGCCCATTTTGCGGGCTAACCGCCGATTACCCGCCGAAAGCGCCGCTCAAATCCCCAATTCAGGCCCGAATGCCCTTACCCTGACACCCGTGACCAGTCAATCGCATGACGCACATTGGCGGCGCCCCGGGGAATCCCCGGAGCCGATCCCTGGGCGCCCCGCCTCGGCGCGCTTGGTGGACCCCGAAGATGACCTGACACCGGTCGGGTACCCCGGCGACTTTGGAACCACCACCGTCATCCCGTACAGCGACCCCGCTGCCTCGGGTGGCCCCGCTGCGGCGGGATACAGCCTGCTCGACCAGCAGGAACCCCTGCCCTACGTCCAGCCGCAGTCCGTGGCGCCCGCGGCGGCCCAGCCCACCGAGATCGACGGCGATGACGACAACGACAAGCTCCGCGTCGCCGGTCGGCGCGGCACCCAGCATCTGGGTTTGCTGGTGCTGCGGGTGTGGCTCGGTGTGGTGCTCTGCGCTCACGGGCTGCAAAAGCTGTTCGGCTGGTGGGGCGGCCAGGGCGTGACCGGATTCAAGAACTCACTGTCCGACGTCGGCTATCAGCACGCCGACATCCTGGCCTACGTGAGCGTCGGCGGCGAGATCCTGGCCGGTGTGCTGCTGGTGATCGGCTTGTTCACCCCGGTGGCCGCGGCCGGCGCGCTCGCGTTCCTGATCAACGGCCTGCTGGCCTCGGTCTCGGGGCGGCCGCATTCGCACTCGTTCCCGTTCTTCCTGCCCGACGGCCACGAATACCAGATCACCTTGATCGTCATGGCCGTCGCGGTCGTCCTGTGCGGACCAGGCCGCTACGGCCTGGATGCCCGGCGGGGTTGGGCCCTGCGGCCCTTCATCGGGTCGTTCGTTGCGCTGCTGCTGGGCATCGCCGCCGGCATCGCGGTGTGGGTGCTGCTCAACGGCGACAATCCGATCGCCTGACACTCAGCGATAGGGATTGGGGACTCGCCCCAGGCTCGCTTCGGTCAGCAGCGGCAGCGTCGCGAACGTCACCGCGGGCAACCGCAGCTCCCCACCGCTTTTGAGGCGGGCTCGTGCCCACGAGCCCCGGTGGAAGCGCAGGCCGTCGATGTCGTCCCAGGGCACGGTCCGACTCCCCAACAGGGTGCGAACGGTGACGCCGTCGTGGTCGGCGACGGTGCGCAGCCGGACGATCAACGCCGACAGCAGCACCGGTATGAGCAGCAGCGGCGCGGACGGCGGCCAGGCCAGCACCGGTATCAGCAAGCCCAGGGCCAGGAATCCGACGGCGAGATGCGCCATCGGCGACACCCTGATCACCACGGGGGAATCGGTAACCACCCTCGCATCATCCCACCGCCCGACTTCCGGCTATCCCGCGCCGAGGCTGCGTATCGCGACGACTGGTTCGCGGCGTGTCGCCGCCCCGGGCGGACGGGACGCGGCGCACCGTCGGAGGCAGCGGATTTGACGGCTGAGCTGTGCGAAGGCTACCGTCGGACGCTATGGATACCGCCGGAAAGCCCGGAATGCTCGTAGTAATTAGTCGGCGCGTTGGTGCCTGACTAGCCCTGGAGCAATTTGAGGCGATCCAGCACCAACGCGCCAACCCTCGTGCAGCAGCTGAGCTGACGGGGGTTTTTTCTTGCCCACCCCGAGACTCCCATAGTGAATAAGGATTAGAGGACAGTGAGCGCTCCTACCAGGCCACACACGCCGCAGACGCAGCGTGCGGCCGACGTCGCTTCCGACGCGGTGAAACCCGCCGCAAAAACTCCGGCCGTGCAACCGAAACACGTTGCCCCGGAACAACTTACCGGTGCCCAGTCGGTGATCCGGTCGTTGGAGGAACTCGACGTCGAGGTCATCTTCGGCATTCCCGGCGGCGCCGTGCTGCCGGTCTATGACCCGCTGTACGACTCGAAAAAGCTGCGCCACGTGCTGGTTCGCCACGAGCAGGGCGCTGGCCACGCCGCCAGTGGATACGCACACGTCACCGGCAAGGTCGGGGTGTGCATGGCGACGTCGGGTCCCGGTGCCACCAACTTGGTGACCCCGCTCGCCGACGCGCAGATGGACTCGATACCGGTAGTCGCGATCACCGGGCAGGTCGGGCGCGGGCTGATCGGGACTGACGCGTTCCAGGAGGCCGACATCTCGGGCATCACCATGCCGATCACCAAACACAACTTCCTGGTGCGCTCCGGCGACGAGATTCCCCGGGTGCTGGCCGAGGCCTTCTACATCGCATCCTCGGGACGGCCCGGTGCGGTGCTCGTCGATATCCCCAAGGACGTGCTGCAAGCGCAGTGCACGTTCAGTTGGCCGCCGCAGCTGGATCTGCCCGGCTACAAGCCGAACACCAAGCCGCACAACCGGCAGGTCCGCGAGGCCGCGAAGCTGATCGCCGCCGCCCGCAAACCCGTGCTCTACGTCGGCGGTGGTGTCATCCGCGGCGAGGCGACCGAGGAACTGCGGGAATTGGCGGAACTCACCGGCATCCCGGTCGTCACCACCTTGATGGCGCGCGGCGCGTTCCCGGACAGCCATCCGCAGAACCTGGGCATGCCCGGCATGCACGGCACGGTGGCCGCGGTGGGGGCGCTGCAGCGCAGCGACCTGCTGATCGCGCTGGGCACCCGGTTCGACGACCGGGTGACCGGAAAACTCGACTCGTTCGCGCCCGATGCCAAGGTCATCCACGCGGACATCGACCCGGCGGAGATCGGCAAGAACCGGCACGCCGACGTGCCGATCGTCGGCGATGTCAAAGCCGTCCTCACCGAGCTGATCGCGATGCTGCGCCACGGGGGCGCTGGCGCCTCCGCAACCCCGGACATGGCCGACTGGTGGGCATATCTGGAATCCGTTCGGGCCACCTATCCGTTGAGCTACGGGCCGCAGAGCGACGGCAGCCTGAGCCCCGAGTACGTGATCGAGAAGCTGGGCGAGATCGCCGGCCCGGACGCGGTGTATGTGGCGGGCGTCGGCCAGCATCAGATGTGGGCGGCGCAGTTCATCTCCTACGAGAAGCCGCGCACCTGGCTCAACTCCGGCGGGCTGGGCACCATGGGATTCGCGATTCCGGCGGCGATGGGCGCCAAGATCGCCCATCCCGACGCGGAGGTGTGGGCGGTCGACGGCGACGGCTGCTTCCAGATGACCAACCAGGAGTTGGCCACCTGTGCCATCGAAGGCGCGCCCATCAAGGTGGCGCTGATCAACAACGGCAACCTGGGCATGGTGCGGCAGTGGCAGAGCCTCTTCTACCAGGAGCGCTACTCGCAGACCGACCTGTCGACGCACTCGCATCGCATCCCGGATTTCGTGAAGCTGGCCGAGGCGCTGGGTTGCGTCGGATTGCGTTGCGAGCGTGAAGAGGACGTCGTCGACGTGATCAACCAGGCACGCGCGATCAACGACCGTCCAGTGGTGATCGACTTCATCGTCGGCGCCGACGCACAGGTGTGGCCGATGGTGGCCGCCGGCACCAGCAATGACGAGATCCAGGCCGCCCGCGGCATCCGCCCGCTGTTCGACGACGAAAGCGAAGGGCACGCCTGATGAGCAACGGACACGCACCGAGAACGCACACACTGTCGGTGCTGGTGGAAGACAAGCCCGGTGTGCTGGCCCGGGTCGCGGCGCTGTTTTCGCGGCGCGGCTTCAACATCGAGTCGCTTGCCGTGGGTGCCACCGAACAGAAGGACATGTCGCGGATGACCATCGTGGTCTCCGCGGAGGAAACCCCGCTCGAGCAGATCACCAAGCAGCTCAACAAGCTGATCAACGTCATCAAGATCATCGAGCAGGATGATGGCAACTCGGTGTCCCGAGAGCTGGCGCTGATCAAAGTGCGGGCGGACGCCGGCACCCGCAGCCAGGTGATCGAAGCGGTGAACCTCTTCCGCGCCAAGGTGATTGACGTATCGCCGGATTCGCTGACCATCGAGGCCACCGGGGACCGCGGCAAGATCGAGGCGCTAATGCGCGTGCTGGAGCCTTTCGGCATCCGCGAAATAGCCCAATCCGGAATGGTGTCGCTGTCCCGCGGTCCCCGCGGTATCGGCACCGTCAAGTCGTAAGAAGAAGGAGATATTCACGTGACAGACGTTGTTGGGGAGCCGTTGTCGATGTTCTACGACGACGACGCAGACCTGTCGATCATCCAGGGCCGCAAGGTGGGTGTGATCGGATACGGCAGTCAGGGGCACGCACACTCGCTGAGCCTGCGCGACTCTGGCGTCCCGGTGCGGGTCGGGCTGAAGGAGGGCTCGAAGTCCCGGCCGAAGGTCGAGGAGCAAGGCCTGGACGTCGACACCCCCGCCGAAGTCGCCAAATGGGCCGACGTCATCATGCTGCTGGCGCCCGACACCGCCCAGGCCGACATCTTCAAGAACGAGATCGAGCCCAACCTGAAGCCCGGTGACGCACTGTTTTTCGGTCACGGACTCAACATCCACTTCGGCCTGATCAAGCCGCCGGCCGATGTCACCGTCGCGATGGTCGCCCCCAAGGGGCCCGGCCACCTGGTGCGCCGACAGTTCGTCGACGGCAAGGGCGTGCCCGCCCTGATCGCCGTCGACCAGGATCCGACCGGGAACGGGGAGGCGCTGGCGCTGTCCTATGCCAAGGCCATCGGCGGCACCCGGGCGGGCGTCATCAAGACCACCTTCAAGGACGAGACCGAAACCGACCTGTTCGGTGAGCAGGCCGTGTTGTGCGGTGGCACAGAGGAATTGGTGAAGGCCGGCTTTGACGTGATGGTCGAGGCGGGCTATCCGCCGGAGATGGCCTACTTCGAGGTGCTGCACGAGCTCAAGCTGATCGTGGACCTGATGTACGAGGGCGGCATCGCGCGGATGAATTACTCGGTGTCCGACACCGCGGAATTCGGTGGATACCTGTCGGGTCCCCGCGTCATCGACGCCGACACCAAGGAGCGGATGCGCACCATCCTGCGCGAGATCCAGGACGGCACCTTCGTCAAGAAGCTGGTCGCCAACATCGACGGCGGCAACAAGCAGCTCGAGGGCCTGCGCAAGGAAAACGCCGAGCATCCCATCGAGGTCACCGGCAAGAAGCTGCGCGACCTGATGAGCTGGGTCGACCGCCCGATCACCGAGACGGCCTAGGCCGGGTCCAGCTCCGGCTAGCCGGGGTGTTCGTCGATGTCACTACGACGTGAGGCGGTCGGCTGTCGCCACCACCCGGCGGGCCAGGTGTTCGAGCGCGTTTTTGGTGGGCTCGTCGAACTCGTGGATGTTGTCGTGGGTGGCGACCAGGCTCACCCCGTACGGATTGCCGTCGACGAACTTGCACGGATCGGTGTATCCCGGCGGCACGATGATGCCGCCGAAATGGATCAGCGTGATGTACAGCGAGAGCAGCGTGGTCTCCTGGCCGCCATGCAGGGTGTTGGACGACGTGAAGCCCGCGTACACCTTGTCGGCCAGCTTGCCTTCGGCCCACAGCCCGCCGAGGGAATCCAGGAAGGTGCGCAATTGTGCTGCCGGCGAGCCGAACCGGGTGGGTGAGCCGAAGATCACCGCGTCGGCCCACACGATGTCGTCGCCGGTGGCCGCGGGAAGATCCTTGGTGGCCTCGTAGTTGGCCGTCCACGCCGGGTTGGCGGCGAACGACTCGGGGTCGTGGGTTTCTGCGACATGCCTCAAACGGACTTCTGCGCCCGCCGACTCCGCCGCCGCGGCGACGCGCTGTGCCATCGCGGTGCCGTGACCGGTGGCCGAATAGTAGATGATCGCGAGTTTCGTCACGGGGCCATCGTAGGCACATCGCTGATTCCGAATTCACGCCGCAGCAACGTCCGCGCGGCGTAGTAACCGGACATGCCGTGCACGCCGCCGCCGGGCGGTGTGGCCGCCGAGCACAGATACACCCTGGGAATCGGTGTGCGCCAAGGGTTCAGGCGGGGTGTGGGGCCGGCGATCGCACGCCAGGCGGAGTTTGCGCCCATGCCGATGTCGCCACCCACGTAGTTGGCGTCGTGGTCGGCCATCCGTGCGGCGGGCACGGCGCGGGCCGCCACCACGACGTCGCGGAAGCCGGGCGCAAACCGCTCGACCACCGCGGTCACCGCCTCCGTCGCGTCGACGGTGGAACCCGCCGGCATATGGGCATACGTCCAGAATGGACGGCGACCCCGGCTATCCGTCCTCCCCGGATCCGCGATGTGCGGCGAGGCGGCCAGCACCATCGGCCAGTCGGCATGACGCCCGGCTGCCACCTCCGCCTCGGCTCGCGCCATCTGCTCGCGGGTGCCGCCGAGATGAAGGGTCGGCGCGCGCCGCAGGCGCGGGTCCGACCACGGAATCTCGTCACTGAGCACGAAGTCGACCTTGGCCACGCCGGGCCCAAATCGGTAGCGGCGCAACGCCTTAACATATCGCGCCGGAAGGGCGTCACCGTAGATCCGCAGCAGCGCGGTCGGGGCCGTGTCAAACGCAACCACCCCGCCGGGCGGCCCGGTGATTTCGGTGCCGGCCGTCATCTCGCCGCCGTGCGCGCGGAGGTCAGCGATCAGCGCATCGGTGATCGCCTGGCTGCCTCCCACCGGAATCGGCCAGCCGGCTGAGTGCGCCAGCGTTGCCAACATCAAACCCGCAGCCGCCGCCGTCAACGACGGCAACCGCGAAATCACGTGGGCGGCAACACCGGTGAACAAGGCACGGGCGTCGTCACCGGCCAGCGTCCCCCAGGCGGGGGTTCCTTGGGCCAGCGTCCGGAGGCCCAACCGTATTGCGGTGCGCGCCGCCGCCGGCAACGAGGTGGGCACCGAACGTTTGTCACCGAGCATGAGGCCGATGACGGCGCCGGGGTCCTCGACCAAGGGGCCGAGCAGGTGTCGCCAGGACGCACCGTGCTCCAACTCGGCGCAGGTGCGCTCGAGGTCGTGATAGGCGATCGCCGCGGGCCGGCCCGGCAGCGGGTTGGCATAGGCGATCTCCGGTACCACCATTCGCACGCCGCGCGCGGCCAGGTCGAACTCCGCGAAGAACGGCGACGCCAGCGCCAACGGGTGCACCGCGGAGCACACGTCGTGTAAGACTCCGGGAAATTCGAAGTCGGCCGCGGTGCGCGCGCCGCCGCCAAACGTCGGCTGGGCCTCGACGACCTGTACCTTCAGGCCCGCGCGGGCGCAGATCACGGCCGTGGAAAGTCCGTTGGGCCCGCTGCCGACGATTGTTACGTCGAAGGTGACGTCCATCACCCGATTACAGCCGACTACGCTGTCGGCGTGAACTTGCCTGTTGTGTTAATCGCCGACAAACTCGCTGAATCGACCGTTGCCGCCCTGGGAGACCAGGTCGAGGTGCGCTGGGTGGACGGTCCCGACCGGGAGAAGCTGCTGGCAGCGGTGCCAGAGGCCGACGCGCTGCTGGTGCGTTCGGCCACCACCGTCGACGCCGAAGTGCTGGCAGCGGCTCCCAAACTGAAAATCGTCGCCCGAGCCGGCGTCGGGCTCGACAACGTCGACGTGGACGCTGCCACCGAACGCGGTGTGCTGGTGGTCAACGCGCCCACCTCGAACATCCACAGCGCCGCCGAGCACGCGATCGCGCTGCTGCTGGCGGCGTCCCGCCAGATCGCGGCGGCCGACGCCACGCTGCGCGAACACACCTGGAAGCGGTCGTCGTTCAATGGCACCGAGATTTTCGGCAAGACCGTAGGTGTCGTCGGGCTGGGCCGGATCGGTCAGTTGGTGGCCCAGCGATTGACGGCCTTCGGTACCCACATCGTGGCCTACGACCCGTACGTGTCGGCGGCCCGGGCCGCTCAGCTGGGTATCGAACTGCTGCCCCTGGACGACCTGCTGGCCCGCGCCGACTTCATCTCCGTGCATTTGCCGAAGACGTCCGAGACGGCTGGTCTGATCGACAAAGAGGCACTGGCGAAGACCAAGCCGGGCGTCATCATCGTCAACGCCGCCCGCGGCGGGCTGGTGGACGAGGCGGCGCTGGCCGAGGCGGTGGGCAGCGGACACGTGCGGGCCGCCGGTCTTGACGTGTTCTCGGCCGAGCCGTGCACCGACAGCCCGCTGTTCGAGCTGCCCCAGGTCGTGGTGACGCCGCACCTTGGGGCGTCCACGGCCGAGGCTCAGGACCGGGCGGGCACCGATGTGGCCGAGAGCGTGCGGTTGGCGCTGGCGGGGGAGTTCGTGCCCGATGCCGTCAACGTCGGCGGTGGTGTGGTCAACGAAGAGGTGGCGCCGTGGCTGGACCTGGCCCGCAAGCTCGGGGTGCTGGTCGCCGCGCTGTCCGATGGCCTGCCGGCATCGCTGTCGGTGCAGGTGCGTGGCGAGCTGGCTGCCGAAGAAGTTGAGGTGCTGAGGCTTTCGGCGCTTCGCGGCGTGTTCTCGGCGGTCATCGAAGACCAGGTGACATTCGTCAACGCGCCCGCGCTGGCTGCCGAGCGCGGCGTCACCGCCGAAATCTCCAAGGCCTCGGAAAGCCCCAACCACCGCAGCCTCGTCGACGTGCGGGCGGTCGGGCACGACGGCACCACCGTCAACGTCGCGGGCACGCTGTCCGGTCCGCAATTGGTGGAGAAGATCGTGCAGATCAATGGGCGCAACTTCGACCTGCGGGCGACCGGCACGAACTTGGTGATCAACTACATCGATCAGCCGGGCGCGCTGGGCAAGATCGGCACGTTGCTGGGCTCGGCCGGGGTGAACATCCAGGCCGCGCAGTTGTCCGAGGACGCCGCGGGCCCGGGCGCGACGATTCTGCTGCGGCTGGACCAGGACGTGCCCAATGACGTGCGGACGGCGATCGCGGAGGCGGTGGGCGCCAACAAGCTCGAGGTGGTTGATCTGTCGTGACCCCCTCCGGCGACGCTGCGGTGGGAAGCCGACGATGAAGTTGGCCATCGTCGGCGGCGACGGGATCGGCCCGGAGGTGGTTGCCGAAGCGGTCAAAGTCCTCGACGCCGTTGTGCCCGGCGTGCAGAAGACCAACTACGATCTGGGCGCCCGTCGATTCCACGCCACGGGTGAGCTACTGCCGGATTCGGTGCTCGCCGAATTGCGGCAGCACGATGCCATCCTGCTCGGGGCGGTCGGCGACCCGTCAGTGCCCAGTGGGGTGCTGGAGCGAGGTCTGTTGCTGCGCCTGCGCTTTGAGCTGGATCACTACGTCAACCTGCGTCCGGGCCGGCTGTACCCGGGGGTGAGCAGCCCGCTCGCCGGAAACCCCGACATCGATTTCGTGGTGGTGCGCGAAGGCACGGAGGGGCCGTACACGGGCAACGGCGGTGCGATCCGCGCCGGAACGCCCAATGAGGTGGCCACCGAGGTCAGCGTGAACACCGCGTTCGGTGTGCGCCGAGTGGTGCAGTACGCCTTCGAGCGGGCCCGGCTGCGTCGCAAACACCTGACGTTGGTGCACAAGAACAACGTGCTGACGTTCGCGGGGAAGTTGTGGACGCGGATCGTGGCCGAGGTGGGCGCAGAATATCCCGACGTCGCGGTCGGCTATCAACACGTCGACGCCGCCACCATCTTCATGGTCACCGACCCCGGGCGCTTCGACGTCATCGTGACCGACAACCTGTTCGGCGACATCATCACCGACTTGTCGGCAGCCGTGTGCGGCGGAATTGGCTTGGCCGCCAGCGGAAATATCGACGCCTCGCGGGCCAATCCGTCGATGTTCGAGCCGGTGCACGGCAGCGCGCCCGACATTGCCGGTCAGGGCATCGCCGATCCGATCGCGGCGATCATGTCGGTGGCGCTATTGCTTGCCCACCTCGGCGAGGACGATGCCGCTGCCCGGGTGGACCGGGCCGTCGAGGCCTATCTCGCAACTCGTGGGAATGAACGGCTTGCCACCAGCGAAGTCGGCGATCGGATTGCAGCCGCGGTCTAGCCTGGCGACGATGCAGACGGCGGAGCCGTCTGAGGAGAAGCCGGGCCGTCGGCTTCAGCCTGGCGACGACGCTTCAGCCGGGCCAGCGGCTCTAGCCTCCAAGCCGGGTGGCACCAACCGGGTCGGCACCAACGGTATTGCCAGCAACGGGAACAACCCGCAGAGCGCCCAGGCCGTCGGGTATCTGGCCGCCGCGATCAACGCACCGAACAACGGGGGTCCGGTGGCCGCCATCACCCGCTGGGTGGTGTTCTGGATCCCCAAGGCGCGTCCGCTCCAGAAGGGCCCGGCGAATTCGGTGATCGCCGTCGCCTCCAACCCGTTGTCGAGCACCGCGATCACCGAGATCGCGACCATCAGCGGTACCTCGTATCGCGTGTTGAGATGGTCGGCGACGGCGAGCAGGAACAAGGTTGAGGTAGCCGCGGTCGCAATGACGCGGACCGGCCGCATTCGTGAGCCGATCCGGTCCGACCAGCGGCCCACCGCGATGCGGCCCACGGCACCGAGCAACTGTGTGAGCGTGACCAAGGCGCCGGCGGCCGCGACGGACCAGCCATGGTCGTCCATCAGCCAAACCAACATGAAGGTCACGGTCACCGTCTGCGGCATCATCAGCAGGCCCGCCACCGCGTGGATCCGCCACAGGACGGTCGAGCCGCGGTACGGGCTGGCCAGTTCGTCTGCGGTGGCGGCCTTGCGGGATTTGCGCGGCGGATCGACGATGCCGACCGCACTGGCCAGGGCGGCCAGCCCGCACGCGAACGCCGGAAACATCAGCCCCGCGCGCAGGCCGCGTTCGGCAAGCTCGGGCATTACCAACGCGCCCAGGGCGATTCCCAGCGGCTGGGCGGTCTGGCGGATGCCCATGGCCAGGCCGCGTTGGTGTGTCGGGAACCAGGCGGACACCAGTCGGGCGCCGGCGGTGTTGCAACTCGCCGCGGCCATGCCGCCGAGAAACAGGAAGACACCGACCGACACCATCGAATGGGCCGACGCGGCGCCATAGGCCGCTGCGGCGGTGAGTCCCGAGCCCAGGGTCAGCACGAGCCGTTCGCCGACGCGGTCGAGCACGTAGCCCCAGAGGATCAGCGTGGCGACCATGCCCCAGCTCGGCATCGACGACAACAGACCGGCTTCGGCCAGCGGGGTGCCACGGTTGGCTTCGAGCGCGGGGATCAGGAAGGCGATCCCGTTGATGAAGAGGAACGAACTCGCCGTCACGAACAGCGACACGGCCATGACAGTCCAGCGCGCTCCCGCGCTGAGCACGGCGGGGCGGCCCTCAGGCATCAGTCCATGCTTCCACACCCGATGGTGGGCGTTGACGATCCAACCCGGCGCCCGGCTGCGCCTGCCGCAGTTGACCATTAGTAGGCTGAAGCGAATGCGCCTTGGTCGTATCGCCAGCCCGGACGGTGTCGCCTTCGTCAGCATCGATGGCGAACTCGACAATCCAGCGGGAATGCTCGCGCGGGAGATCGCCGAACACCCTTTCGGCACGCCCACGTTCACCGGCCGATCGTGGCCGCTGGCCGATGTGCGGCTGCTGGCTCCGATGCTGGCGGGCAAGGTGGTCTGCATCGGTAAGAACTACACCGATCACATCGCCGAGATGAGCGGCCTGACGGGCCCTGCGCCGGCGGACCCGGTGATGTTCCTCAAGCCCAACACCGCGATCATCGGACCGAACGTGCCGATCCGGTTGCCCGCCAACGCATCACCCGTGCACTTCGAGGGCGAGTTGGCGGCGGTGATCAGCCGGCCGTGCAAGGACGTCCCGGCCGCCCGCGCCGCGGACAACATTCTCGGCTACACCATCGCAAACGACGTGTCGGCGCGCGATCAGCAAAAGGCCGACGGCCAATGGACCCGGGCCAAAGGCCACGACACGTTCTGCCCGGTCGGGCCGTGGATCGTCACCGACCTGAGTCCTTTAGACCCGGCGGATCTCGAACTCCGCACCGAAGTCAATGGCGAAGTGAAGCAACACAGCCGCACCTCGCTGATGATCCACGACGTCGGCGCCATCGTGGAGTGGATCTCGGCCGTGATGACCCTGCTGCCTGGCGATCTCATCCTCACCGGAACACCGGCGGGTGTCGGACCCATCGAGGACGGCGACACCGTCTCCATCACTGTCCAGGGAATCGGCACCCTCACCAATCCCGTAGTCCGCAAAGGAAAGTCGTGACCGCATCAGTCCCTGTCCGGGTCCGATTCTGCCCGTCGCCCACCGGCACCCCTCACGTCGGGATGGTCCGCACCGCGCTGTTCAACTGGGCGTACGCCCGACACACCGGCGGTACCTTCGTCTTTCGCATCGAGGACACCGACGCGCAGCGCGACACCGAGGAGAGCTATCTGGCGCTGCTCGACGCGCTACGCTGGCTCGGCCTCGACTGGGACGAGGGACCCGAGGTCGGCGGACCCTACGGCCCGTACCGGCAGTCGCAACGCACCCAGATCTACCGTGAGGTGGTGGCCACGCTGCTCGCGGCCGGAGAGGCCTACCACGCCTTCTCAACCCCCGAGGAGGTCGAGGCCCGTCACATTGCCGCCGGCCGCAACCCCAAGCTCGGCTACGACAACTTCGACCGGGACCTGACCGAAGCGCAGCGCGCGGCCTTCCTTTCCGAAGGCCGTAGGCCGGTGGTCCGGCTGCGGATGCCCGACGAAGGCCTCAGTTGGGACGACCTGGTGCGCGGGACCACCACCTTCGCGGCGGGCACCGTGCCCGATTTCGCGCTGACCCGCGCGAGCGGAGATCCGTTGTACACCTTGGTGAACCCGTGCGACGACGCGCTGATGAAGATCACCCATGTGCTGCGTGGCGAGGACCTGCTGCCGTCGACTCCGCGCCAGCTGGCGCTGTATCAGGCGATGATCCGGATCGGGGTGGCCGAGCGTATTCCGGAATTCGCCCATCTCCCAACGGTGTTGGGGGAGGGGACCAAGAAGCTTTCCAAACGCGACCCGCAGTCGAATCTGTTCGCCCACCGCGACCGGGGCTTCATTCCCGAGGGGCTGCTGAATTACCTCGCGTTGCTCGGCTGGGCGATCGCCGACGATCACGACCTGTTCAGCCTCGACGAAATGGTGGCCGCGTTCGACGTCGTCGACGTCAACTCCAACCCGGCCAGGTTCGACCAGAAGAAGGCCGACGCGCTCAACGCCGAGCACATCCGGATGCTGGGCGCGGACGACTTCGCCGGCAGGCTGCGCGACTATTTCAGCGCGCACGGCCATCGCATCGAGCTCGATGACGCCGGATTCGCCGCCGCCGCCGAGTTGGTGCAGACCCGCATCGTCGTGCTCGGCGACGCGTGGGACCTGCTGAAGTTCCTCAACGACGACGAATACGCGATCGACCCCAAAGCCGCGGCCAAGGAGCTCGGCCCAGACGGGATCGCGGTGCTGGACGCGGCGCTGCCCGCGCTGGACGGCGTGGTGGACTGGACCACGGCCGAGATCGAGGCGGCCCTCAAGGCCGCCCTCATCGACGGTCTGGCGCTCAAACCGCGTAAGGCGTTCGGTCCGATCAGGGTTGCCGCGACCGGGACGACGATCAGCCCGCCGTTGTTCGAATCGCTGGAGCTGCTCGGCCGCGACCGCAGCGTGGCGCGGCTGCGGGCCGCGCGCGACGGCGCGGCGTAATTCTTTGGTAATGTGCACAGGGCTTATCACGGCTGACGGCGACGGTCTCTGGATGCTAACTAGGGTCCAAAAAGGCCGTTGACCAGCAGTTTTAGGCAGCCAATGGGGTATGGTGTAATTGGCAACACAGCTGATTCTGGTTCAGCCATTCTAGGTTCGAGTCCTGGTACCCCAGCAAAGCTGCACCAGCGCAACGCGATTAGGTGCGCCTACCGGGGTGAGCTATGCTGTCAGCTCGGATCGGTTCTGGCCCCGTCGTCTAGCGGCCTAGGACGCCGCCCTCTCACGGCGGTAGCGTGGGTTCGAATCCCATCGGGGCTACAAAACCGTCTACCGGGCCGCCAGGCGTGCTTACTGGCCGGTCCCCAGCGCGGCCGGTGCGGTCGATCCGCCCACCGGCATGGCGGGCAATCCGAGCTTGCGGTGATCCCACGAGCGTGACCGCCTGGCCACGATCCGCACGCACACCCGCTTGTTCATCATCTGCTCGACGAAGGGCTTCATGTCCTCGGTGTAGGGGCCGGTGTAGCGCTCCCACACGCTGACCCCGACCCGGTGCGACACGTCGGGATCGTCGATGATCTCCGCGACGCCTTCGAAGGACACCCCGCGCAGCGTGTCATAGGTGTCGCCGTCCTCGATGAGGAAGCTCACCCGCGGGTCCCGCGTCAGGTTGACCGCCTTCTGCGACTTGGCCTTGGTCTCCAGCCAGATTTCGCTGTCGACCACGGCGTACCACATGGCGGTCAAGTGCGGCTGCCCGTCGGGACCGACGGTGGCCAGCGTCCCGGTGCGGCTCTTGACGACAAAATCGGCGATCTCGTCAGCGGACATGACGATGCTCGCGCGCTGATTGCTTCCCATGGCGCCAGTGTGTCAGGCGGGGGTGCGGGGAGTGTGCACTGGCGACTTTCCGTGTGCGCTGACGGCGAGGAATTCGCGATTCTGCCGCCCTGGATACACACCCGACGCCAACGATGCACACTGCGCCCTGGCGGCGCCGAATCTCTAGAGCCGACGGGTGAGGGCTTCTGCCGCCGACAGTAGATCGGCGGCCCAGCGCGCCCCCGGGCGTCGCCCGATCCGGTCGATGGGCCCGGACCCCGATATGGCGGCGATGACGACACCGCGGGCGTCGCGGACGGGTGCGGACACACTGGCCACCCCCGGCTCGCGTTCCGCCACGCTTTGCGCCCAACCACGCCGGCGCACCTCTGCCAGCACCCGGTCGGTGAATTTCGCCGACGGCAGCACGGCTTTCTGGATGGCGGCGTCGCTGTAGGCGAGTAGCACTTTGGCCCCCGAGCCCGCCGTCATCGGCAACCGCGCCCCGACCGGAACCGTATCGCGCAGACCCGCAGCAGGTTCCACGGCGGCCACGCACACCCGCGACGTCCCCTCGCGGCGGTACAGCTGCACGCTTTCGCCCGTGGTCTCACGCAAGGCGGGTAGCACCGTCGCGCTCGCGGCCAGCAGCGGATCCTTGACATGGGCCGCCAATTCCGTGACCGCGGGACCAAGCCACCAACGCCCTTCGTCGTCGCGCGCCAGCAGCCGATGAACTTCCAGAGCCGCCGCCAGCCGGTAGGCCGTGGCCCTGGGCAATCCGGTGCGCTCACAGAGTTCGGCCAGCCCGCAGGGAGATTCCGCGATCGTATGCAGCACGCCCACCGCTTTGTCGAGTACGCCGATGCCGCTATGCTGTCTCACAAAGAGATACTAGCGTCTCGCATGCTGAGATCAACAGTCCGAAGTCGATCGGCGAGCCGCGGATGAGGTGAATCGAGGCGAGTTCGACATGGGATCCGACATTTCCCCGGCTGCCGGCAAGGACGGCCCGGCCAAACCGCGCACCCTGGCCGAAAAGGTTTGGGAAGACCACGTTGTCGTGTCTGGCTCGTCGGGCGACGAGGCCAGTGCGCCGGACTTGATCTACATCGACCTGCATCTGGTGCACGAGGTCACCAGCCCGCAGGCCTTCGACGGGCTGCGCCTGGCCGGCCGGCCGGTGCGCCGCCCCGATTTGACGCTGGCCACCGAGGATCACAACGTTCCCACGACCGGCGTTGACAATCTGATCGCCGACCTGGTGTCGCGCACTCAGGTCGAGACGTTGCGGCGCAACTGCGCCGAATTCGGTATCCGGCTATTCCCGATGGGAAACATCGAACAGGGCATCGTGCATGTCGTCGGACCGCAATTGGGCCTCACCCAACCGGGAATGACGATCGTCTGCGGCGACAGTCACACGTCGACCCATGGCGCGTTTGGCGCGCTGGCGATGGGCATCGGCACCTCGGAGGTCGAGCACGTGATGGCCACTCAGACGTTGCCGCTGCGGCCATTCAAGACGATGGCGGTCAACGTGGACGGGACATTGCCCGCCGGAGTGACCGCCAAGGACATCATTCTTACGTTGATCGCCAAGATCGGCACCGGCGGTGGGCAGGGCCATGTCATCGAATACCGGGGCAGCGCCATCGAATCGCTGTCGATGGAAGGCCGGATGACGATCTGCAACATGAGCATCGAAGCCGGCGCCCGGGCGGGCATGGTGGCGCCGGACGCGACCACTTACGAATTCCTGCGCGGCCGCCCGCACGCGCCGACCGGCGCGCAATGGGATGCAGCACTCGAGTACTGGCAGCAGTTGGGCACCGACCCCGGCGCCGTCTTCGACACCGAGGTCTATCTCGATGCGGCCTCGTTGAGTCCATTTGTCACCTGGGGGACGAACCCCGGGCAGGGGGTGCCGTTGGACGCGGCGGTGCCGGACCCCGAACTGATGACCGACGATGGCGAGCGCCAAGCCGCCGAGAAAGCCTTGGCGTACATGGACCTTCGGCCCGGGACGCCGATGCGCGATATCAGCGTGGACACCGTGTTCGTCGGCTCTTGTACCAATGGTCGTATCGAAGATCTGCGGGTGGTGGCCGATGTGTTGCGCGGCCGCAAGGTGGCCGAGGGGGTGCGGATGCTCGTCGTTCCCGGCTCTATGCGGGTGCGCGCGCAGGCCGAAGACGAAGGGCTGGGCGAGGTTTTCACCGCCGCGGGCGCCGAATGGCGGCAGGCGGGATGCTCGATGTGCCTGGGCATGAACCCCGATCAGCTCTCCCCGGGGCAGCGGTGCGCGTCGACGTCCAACCGCAACTTCGAAGGGCGGCAGGGCAAAGGCGGCCGCACCCATCTGGTGTCGCCCGTCGTCGCCGCCGCAACAGCGGTGCGGGGCAGGCTGTCTACGCCGGCCGACCTGAACTCAAACTGACCGAACGGATTCGAGGACGACGATGGAACCCTTTCGCACCCACACCGGTATCGGAGTGCCGCTGCGGCGGTCCAATGTGGATACCGATCAGATCATTCCCGCGGTGTTTTTGAAGCGCGTCACCCGAACCGGTTTCGAGGACGGCTTGTTCGCGACATGGCGGTCGGATCCCTCATTCGTGCTCAACCTCAGCCCCTTTGACCGCGGCTCGGTTCTGGTCGCCGGACCCGATTTCGGCACCGGATCATCCCGCGAGCACGCGGTGTGGGCGCTCATGGACTATGGGTTCCGGGTGGTCATCTCATCTCGATTCGGTGACATTTTTCGGGGCAACTCCGGTAAAGCAGGTCTCCTGGCGGCCGAAGTTTCCCAAGACGGCGTCGAGCTCCTTTGGAAGCTCATCGAGCAGAATCCGGGCTTGGAAATCACTGCCAATCTTCAAGATCGAAATATCACCGCCGGAACGACGGTGCTGCCGTTCAAGATTGACGACTATACCGCTTGGAGACTGCTCGAAGGTCTTGACGATATAGCCCTTACGCTGCGGAAACTCGACAAAATCGAGGAATTCGAGGCGACCTATCCGGAGTGGAAACCGCGCACTTTGCCCGCCTCCTGAACGGTCGGCCGGAGCGGATTTTCTTCCCGTCCGGCCAAGCAAACCCGGCCGATTTTCCGGCCCCGCCATCGGTCAAGGGCGGCAACCGGATTGCGAAAACCTCGGCCGCCGGGTCCTGAAATTGCGCGTGGCTCTTGGAAATTTGCTGGGTGAGGGTTTACCGTGTCCACTAGTCGGTTCCAAATCGAGGACTACTAGCTTCGGAGGGTTGGATGAACAAAGCAGAGCTCATTGACGTGCTCACACAGAAATTGGGCTCGGACCGTCGGCAGGCGACCGCCGCCGTCGAGAATTTCGTCGACACCATTGTGCGTGCGGTGCATAAGGGCGACAGCGTAACCATTACCGGGTTCGGTGTGTTCGAACAGCGGCGCCGCGCGGCGCGGGTGGCCCGCAATCCGCGCACCGGCGAGACGGTAAAGGTGAAGCCCACGTCGGTCCCGGCCTTCCGCCCCGGTGCCCAATTCAAAGCGGTTGTGTCTGGCGCACAGCGCCTCCCGGCGGAAGGCCCCGCAGTCAAGCGCGGTGTGGTAGCAGGCGTGGCGGCCAAGAAGGCGGCCAAGAAGGCGCCCGCTAAGAAGACCGCGACGAGGGCTCCGGCCAAGAAGGCTGCGACCAAGGCCCCCGCCAAGAAGGCTGTGACGAAGGCTCCGGTCAAGAAGGCTGTGACGAAGGCTCCGGTCAAGAAGGCCGCCGTCAAGGCTCCGGTCAAGAAGGCCGCCGCCAAGGCTCCGGTCAAGAAGGCCGTGACGAAGTCCGCCAGCAAGGCACCGGCCAAGAAGGTCGCGGCAAAGAGGCCGGCCAGCAAGGCGCCTGCCAAGAAGGCGACTCCGCGGCGCGGTCGTAAGTAGCAATTAGTAAGTAGCACCCGCAGATACCCTTCGCGGTGGCAGCGATGCCACCCGAAGGGTATTCGCGTGTTAGGCCCGCACGTTGGCGGCCAGCGCGCCGCCGATGTGGTCGGCCGCGACCAGTCGCCCCGCCGACAGTGACAGCACCCAGGTGCTGCCCTTGTGGTTGCGGGATTTGTCGGGACGTACTCCGTCCCGTTCGCACCACCACGCGATCAAGTCCGGAATTACCTTGCCCTGCGTGCAGATCGCCGGTGTGCCGTCCTGCTCGGCGATTTTCAGCATCCGGTTGCGGCCGCGCTTGGGGCTCTTGGCGTAGGACTCCTCGGTCAGCGTGGGCTCGTCGTGGACAGCCACACCCAGTTCCTCGGCGAGCGGTTCTACCGTTTGCTGACAGCGCAGCCGGTCGGCCGCGTACACGTCGGAAGCACCGAATGCCAGCAGCTGCGGAACCAGCGCCTCCGCCTGCGCGCGTCCCCTCTTGTCCAGCGGTCGTTTGGTGTCGTCGCCAGAGAAACGCGATTTTTGGCCCGCGGTGCCGTGCCGGACGATGAGCACGGTGTGGGTGTCTGCGGGCTTTTTCGTGAAGTGCTGCAACATCTTTCGATCTTGCGCGTAGTTCAGTTTCGGCATCGCGTCGGCGACCGGCAACCACACCAATTCGTCGACCTCGCGGCCTGGCGTGAATTCACCGCCGATGCTCCGCGCCGCCCAGTAATAGACCTTCTTGATGCCCTGCTCGATGGGATAGCTCACCAAGTCAAGGCGCCTGCCGAGGATGGCGTGGTGACCCGTCTCTTCGAATACTTCCCGCACCGCCGCCACCGGCGCCGTCTCGCCCGGGTCCACCTTGCCCTTGGGCAGCGACCAGTCGTCGTAGCGAGGGCGGTGGATCACAGCGATCTCGAGGTCCGCGTTGGCCGGACCGGCACCGGCCGGCCGCCACAACACCGCACCCGCGGCGTACACGATCCGGCTCCCCGAGCGCCGACCGGCCGACGAATTCTGGGTCGACAACTCAACTCCTGCAGGTCAATTCGGCCATGCCAGGCACGGCCGTGGATGTGGCCTGTAGATCACCACACGGTGTCTTAGAGGGTGTGTTAGGGGCTGGGTCTTAGGGGCTGGTGTGCCGCTCCATCAACCATACTTGGTGGTCGCGCACGGTGTGACCCGCCTGGGGTGACGCGGTCCACTGCCCGTCGGATCCCAGCTCCCAGCATCGCGTGGACGGGTCCAGTGCCGACTCGAACAATTCGTTCAGATATGTGGTGAGCCTCGGGTCCTTGACCTGAACCAGCACCTCGACGCGCCGGTCGAGATTGCGGTGCATCATGTCGGCGCTGCCGATCCAGAATTCGTTGATCCGACCGAAGCGGATGATCCGCGAGTGCTCCAGGAATCGGCCGAGAATCGATCGGACGAGGACGTTTTCGGAGAAGCCCTCCGCACCCGGGCGCAGTGCGCAGATGCCGCGCACCACTATCTCGACACGCACGCCGGCCTGGGACGCGCGATACAGCGCATCGATGACCTGCTCGTCGACGAGCGAGTTCATCTTGAGCTGGATGTGCCCGTCACCGCTTTCACGGTGCGCGGCGACCTCGCGCTCGACGCGTTCGATGATGCCCGCGCGAATGCTGTGTGGGGCCACCAACAGGTTGCGGTAGGACACCTTGCGCGAGTAGCCGGTAAGCGAATTGAACAAATCGGTGAGATCTGCACCGATTTCGGGAGACGCCGTGAGCAGACCGAGGTCCTCGTACAGCCGCGCCGTCTTGCCGTTGTAGTTGCCGGTCCCGACATGGCAGTACCGCCGGATCGTCGAACCCTCGCGACGCACCACCAGGCAGGTCTTGCAGTGTGTCTTCAGCCCGACGTACCCGTAGACCACGTGCACGCCCGCCTGCTCAAGTGTGCGCGCCCAGCGGATGTTGGCCTGTTCGTCAAAGCGCGCCTTGATCTCGACCATTGCCACCACCTGCTTCCCGGCTTCGGCGGCGGCGATGAGCGCCCGGACGATGGGCGAGTCACCGGAGGTGCGGTAGAGCGTCTGTTTGATCGCCAGCACGTTGGGGTCCGCGGCGGCCAGCTCGATGAATCGCTGCACGCTGGTGGAGAACGAATCATATGGATGATGAACCAGCACATCACCTTCGCGCAGCGTGGCGAAGATGCTCTTCGGCGTTTCCCGGTCGGCGAAGGCGGGATTGGTGGCCGGAACGAAAGCCGCGTCCTTCAGCGCCGGGCGGTCCAGCCCGTAGATCTGCCACAACGACGACAGGTCCAAAAGCCCGGGCACTTCAATCACGTCACCGGGATGCACGTCGAGTTCGCGCAACAGCAATTCGAGCATGCTCTCGGTCATGTCGTCGGCGATCTCGAGTCGCACCGGGGAACCGAAGCGCCGGCGCGCCAATTCCCGCTCCAGCGCTTGCAGCAGGTCTTCGTCGCGGTCCTCTTCAACCTCGAAATCGGCGTTGCGGGTGATGCGGAACGCGTGATGCTCGACGATCTCCATGCCCGGGAAAAGCACGGGAAGAAACGCCGCAATGAGTTCTTCCAGCGGCAGATAACGGATTACGGTCTTTCCCTCGGTTCCGGCGGAGTTCTCTTTTCCCGCCTCGCGGACAGCGAGTTCGACGAAGCGATTGACGTTGTCGGGCACCTTGACCCGAGCGAAATGCTGGCCGCCGTCCTCGGGTTGGCGTACGGTGACGGCCAGATTCAGGCTCAACCCGGAAACGAACGGGAACGGGTGAGCGGGGTCGACGGCCAACGGCGTCAAGACGGGGAAAACCTGCTCGGTGAAATAGGTCGATAGTTGCTCGCGCTCAGCCTTGTCCAGATCGGCCCACGTGACGATGTGGATGCCTTCCTCGGCCAACGCCGGCCGCACCGAATCGAGGAACACCCGGGCGTGCCGACTGGCGATCTGCTGGGTCTGCTCGCCGATGCGTCTCAGTTGCTCACGCGGCGTCAGGCCGTCGGCGGAGCGCACCGATAGCCCCATCTCGTCGCGGCGCTTCAGGCCGGCGACCCGCACCATGTAGAACTCGTCGAGGTTGGACGCGAAGATCGCCAGGAATTTGGCTCGCTCCAGCAGTGGCAGCGAGCTGTCGGCGGCCAGTGCCAACACGCGCGCATTGAAATCCAGCCAGCTCAGTTCCCGGTTGAGGTAGCGGTCCTCGGGAAGCTCGTCAGCGCTAGTGGCGGGGGTGGCCGCAGGCGGTGCCGCGACGGCCGACTCGCCTGAATGCCATAAGTTCTCGTCGGGCCGGGCTTCAGCTTCGATTTCAGTCACCATGCGATCATTGCTCATCACCCGCGGCTGGTGCCAGCGCGTGGCGGAGATCCACGCGCCGTTGGTGCGCCGTTAACCGTTCGGTCAGGTTTGTCGCTTTGCCAGGTGTGCCTAGTGCTGCGTGATGGCCCGAGCGGTCGCCGCCCCGACCCCGAGACGACGGGCGGCCGCCAGGTCGGCGGGGGTGTCGACGTCGCAGCGCAGGCCGGGCCACGCGCCCGTCAGCTCGATCGCGCCCGAACGGCGGTGCCGCGCGGCCGAATCCGGCCCGAACCGCGGATCGAGCGGGGTTCCGAACGCACACAGCGCGGCGGTCCCGGTGGCCAGCCGGTCGGCGACGAAGCTGCGCCGGTGGTTGCGTGCGGCGGCGATCGCCTCGGCCAGCTCCTGGCTCTGCAGTGCCGGCAAATCGCCTTGCAGCGCAACGACATTGGCGAAGGCCCCGGCCACTGCTTGTTCCGCGGCGGCAATCGCATTGTTCAGCGGGTCGCCGTGGCCCGTGGCCGTCGGGTCGGCCAGCACCCCGGCTCCGAGCTCGGCCGCCGCGGCGGCCGCCGCCTCGTCGGGCGTGATGACGGTGATCGAGCCCAGCGCCGGGACGCGCGCCGCGGCGGTCAGGGTGTCGACCAGCATGGCCAGCACCACACTTTCACGGGTCGGCGCCGAGAACACCGGGGCCAGCCTGGTCTTGGCGGCGGCCAACCGCTTGACGGCGATGATCAGGGCTACGTCTCCCCGGTCACCTGCACCGTCACCCGCACCGTCGGCGCGTCTGCCGCTCATGAGGTCATCCTGCCAGCGACGCCCGCCGCGTCGCTCGTGAGCTAGCGTGACGGCGGCCCGCCGCTGGTCTAGGGTGTAGCGGCTGCTGATGCCGCGCTGGCACATCAGGACGACGGACGGGGGTGGTAGATGGGCAGCAGATCGGGCGCCGTTGCGGTGATGGGTGCCGGTGCCTGGGGCACGGCGCTGGCCAAGGTGCTCGCCGAGGCCGGGGGACCAGAAGCCGAGGTCACGCTGTGGGCCCGGCGATCCAGCGTCGCCGAGCAGATCAACGCGACCCGTTACAACCCCGCCTACCTGCCCGGTACGTTGCTGCCGCCGGGCATCCGTGCCACCGCCGATGCCGACGAGGCACTGGCCGGCGCGTCGACGGTGCTGCTCGGAGTGCCGGCCCAGACGATGCGCAGCAATCTCGAGCGGTGGGCACCGTCGCTGGCCGCCGGCGCGACCCTGGTCAGTCTGGCCAAGGGTATCGAGCTGGGCACCCTGATGCGGATGAGTCAGGTCATCGTGTCGGTCACCGGCGTGGACCCGACGCAGGTCGCGGTCATTTCGGGGCCGAACCTGGCCAGTGAGATCGCCCAATGTCAGCCCTCCGCCACCGTCGTCGCGAGCAGCGACTCCGGCCGCGCGGTAGCGCTGCAGCGCATGCTGAACAGCGGGTACTTCCGCCCCTACACCAACAGCGACGTGGTCGGCACCGAGGTCGGTGGGGCGTGCAAGAACGTCATCGCGCTCGCGTGCGGAATGGCCGCCGGCGTCGGCCTGGGTGAAAACACCGCGGCGGCGATCATCACCCGCGGCCTGGCGGAGATCATCCGGCTGGGCATCGCGCTCGGCGCCAAAGGCGCGACGCTGGCCGGGCTGGCGGGCGTGGGTGACCTGGTGGCCACGTGTACGTCCCCGCAGTCGCGCAACCGGTCGTTCGGCGAGTGCCTGGGCCGCGGCGGGACGATGGAGTCGGCGATGGAGGCGAGGGACTCCCACGTCGTCGAGGGGGTGACGTCCTGCGAGGCGGTGCTCGCCCTGGCGTCCAGTTACGACGTCGAAATGCCGCTCACCGACGCCGTGCACCGGGTCTGTCACAGGGGCCTGTCGGTGGACGAGGCAATGGCGCTGCTGCTGGGCCGCAGCACCAAGCCCGAATGAGGCCCCACGCCGACGGAAAGCCCAGCTAGCGGTCCGGCACCCGACCCCGGAGCGCTCCAGCCGGTAGCCTCTTTAGGTTGTGAATGTAAGCGACCGGTTTCCGACGCCACGGCCGTCACCCGCGGGCCGGGTGCGCGTGGCCGTCGTCTTCGGCGGGCGCAGCAACGAGCACGCCATCTCCTGCGTGTCCGCGGGCAGCATTCTGCGCAATCTCGACCCGCAGCGCTTCGACGTGATCGCGATCGGGATCACCCCGGAGGGTTCGTGGGTGCTCACCGACGGGGACCCGGATGCGCTGGCGATCACCAACCGGCAGCTGCCCGGGGTGACCGCCGAATCCGGCACCGAGCTGGCGCTGCCGGCGGATCCGCGGCGCGGCGGCCAGTTGGTGTCGCTCTCGCCCGCGGCCGGTCCCGCAGCAGGAGAAGTCCTGGCGTCCGTGGACGTGGTGTTTCCGGTGCTGCATGGCCCGTACGGCGAGGACGGCACCATCCAGGGGCTGCTCGAACTCGCCGGCGTGCCTTATGTCGGCGCGGGTGTGCTGGCCAGTGCCGCGGGCATGGACAAGGAGTTCACCAAGAAGCTGCTTGTCGCCGAAGGACTTCCGGTCGGCCCACACGTCGTGCTGCGCCCCGTGCGGGCGGCGTTGCGTCCCGAGGAGTGCGAACGGCTGGGTCTGCCGGTGTTCGTCAAACCCGCGCGGGGCGGCTCCTCGATTGGCGTCAGCCGGGTCTCGAGCTGGGACCAGCTGCCCGGCGCGGTTGCGCACGCCCGCCGGCACGACCCGAAAGTGATCATCGAGGCGGCGGTCAACGGTCGCGAACTCGAGTGCGGAGTGCTCGAAATGCCCGACGGCACACTGGAAGCCAGCACGGTGGGCGAGATCCGGGTGGCAGGAGTGCGGGGGCGCGAGGATGCGTTCTACGACTTCGCGACCAAATACCTCGATGACGCAGCCGAATTGGACGTGCCCGCAAAGGTCGACGACGACATCGCTGACGCCGTGCGCCAGTTGGCGATCCGGGCGTTCAAGGCCATTGACTGCCAAGGCCTCGCGCGGGTCGATTT
>DASSGQ010000171.1:0-4714 GCA_035693385.1 Mycobacterium sp. | reverse complement strand
CGATGCGGTCGAACACCTCCTGCGGAATCGGCGCACCACCAGGGATGTTGTCGACCACCAGCCATTGGTTGCGCTTGACGTAGTCCTGGAACTCTTTGTGGTAGTTGGTGAAGCCCAGCTCGTAGTCGTCGCCGGCTGCGGCGAGCTCACCGGCCAGGATGTAGGCCCCCAACAGCGCGACGCTGGTCCCCTGGCCCGACAACGGCGAACAGCAGTACGCGGCGTCGCCGACCAGGGCCACCCTGCCCTTTGACCAGCGATCCATCTTGACCTGCGACATCTCGTCGAAGTAGAAGTCCGGTGCGGTCCGCATATATCGCAGCAGTTGTGGGCGAACCCAGCCGTCTTCAGCCATCCGCCGTTCCAACTCGTCGAACTGCGCCTCGGTGTCGCGGTAGTCGATTTGCAGGTCGGTATCCATGAACCCCAGCATGGCCCGGGCCTCGGTGTTGTCGCGCACGCTGTAGACGCCCGCCATGGTCGAGTCCCCGTAGTGCCACGTCTGCCAATAGTCCAAGTCCAGAAAGTTGGGCACCGTGAAAATCGCGGCATAGGTGCCCAGCCCCTCGATGAACTGCGCCTCCTCGCCGAAGACCAATTCGCGGACCTTGGAGTGCAATCCGTCCGCGCCGATCACCAAGTCGAAGCTGCGTTCGACTTCGCGTTCAAAGGTCACAGCGACCGAGGTACCGTCGTCCGCCAACGCGGTAATGCTGTCATCGAACAGGTACTCGACCCTTAGTTTGGCTGCCTCGTAAAGCAATTCGACGAGATCGTCGCGTAGCACCTCAATGTCGGGGTTAGCGTTGATCCCGCCGATGGGTGTCGATTCGGTGTCGCTGGGAAGTTCGTTGCCGTCGCGGTCGACGACCGACGCACCCCGCATTCGCGTCCTCAGATGGTCGGCGGCCGCCCGCAACCACATGCGTTCCAGCACCGTCAGCGCCGGACCCCGCACATCGATCGCCTGACCGCCCGGCCGAAGCCCGGGATAGCGCTCCACGACGGTGACGGAATGGCGCTGCTGGGCGAGCCAATACGCAGCGGTCATACCGGCCACGCTGGCACCGGATACCAGCACACTAGACATGAAAAGTCACTTGATCCCTGCCAGCCTCTTCGCGTTGCTGAAGACGTCGTCGAGCATTACCGGAGTCAACCTACCGGTGAACATATTTTGCTGGCTGGGGTGGTAGCAGCCGAGCAATCGCACGCCGGCTTCCAGCTCCGCAACGGCTTCGTGCCCGAATCGCGGCTTGCGAACTCCCGACACACCCGCCAATCGCAACGCGATCTGCCAGGCGAAGCCGCCCAGGGCCACGATGACGCGAACATGATCGGACACCAGCCGCCATTCGGCATCCAGCCAGGGCCAGCACGTGTCGCGCTCCGTCGGCGTCGGGGCGTTGGCCGGCGGGGCGCACCGCACCGGCGCGACGATCCGAATCTGGTTGGCCCGCAATCCGTCCGCGGCGTCCACGCTGATCGGTGAATTCACCAGACCAGCCCGGTACAGCGCCGCGTACAACTGGTCGCCCGAGCGGTCACCGGTGAACATCCGCCCGGTCCGATTGGCGCCGTGCGCGGCCGGCGCCAGTCCGACGATCAATAGCCAGGGCCGCTCCGATCCCCAGCCCGGCACCGGCCGCCCCCAATACGGCTGGTCAGCAAACGCTCGGCGCTTGCTGACCGCGACGTCCTCGCGCCACGTCACCAGACGCGGGCAGGCGCCGCAGACGCTGACCAGAGCATTGAGGTCCGGTATCGACGCGGCCCGCGCAGCCAGCGTGGTGACCTCTGCGGCGTCGGCGGCCACCGGCGTCTGCGGTGTGGCCGGATCACCCGGCCATCCGCTGCCGGGCGCAACGGGCGAACCGAACGCCTGGCCGGTATTCGGATGGACGAGCACATGAACATCCTGCATTCACGCGATAGCCGGCGCGGAAATGCCCCGAAATTGGGTCGCCGCAGATACTGGTTTGGCATAAATTCAGCGGCGATATCCCATGAAAAGCAGCAGCCGGGGCCCCGCACTCTTGATCCTTTTCGCCACCCTGATGGCGACGGCGGGTACCGGCATCTCGATCGTCGCCTTCCCTTGGCTGGCGTTGCAGCACCGAGACAGCGCGCGCGACGCGGCCATCGTGGCCACCGCCATGACGCTGCCGCTGGTCGTCTCCACGCTGGTCGCCGGCACCGCAGTCGACTTTTTCGGCCGCCGCCGGATTTCACTGGTCTCCGATTCGCTGTCGGGTGCAGCGGTGGCCGCCGTGCCACTGATCGCCGCCGCGTTCGGTCCAGACACGATCAACCTGCTGGTGCTTGCCGTCCTGGCGGCGCTGGCGGCCGCTTTCGACCCGGCCGGGACCACGGCGCGCCAGTCGATGCTGCCCGAGGCCGCGGCCCGCGCGGGCTGGTCGCTGGACCGCACCAACAGCATCTACGAAGCGATTCTCAATCTGGCGTTCATCGTGGGCCCGGGCGTCGGCGGTGTGATGATCGCGACGGTTGGCGGTGTCAACACGATGTGGGTCACCGCCGGCCTATTCGGCTTATCCTTCCTCGCGATCGGGGCGCTGCGGCTGGAGGGCACCGGCAAGCCACACCGCGCGACGCGACCCGAAGGGCTGCTGTCCGGCATCGCCGAAGGAATGCGATTTGTGTGGAGTCTGCGGGTGCTGCGGACGCTCGGATTGATCGACCTGGTCGTCACCGCGCTGTACCTGCCGATGGAAAGCGTGCTGTTTCCCAAATACTTCGCCGACCAACATCAACCGGCACAGTTGGGTTGGGCGCTGATGGCGCTTGGGGCCGGCGGCGTGACGGGCGCGCTCGGCTATGCCGTGCTGTCGAAATACACGCGGCGGCGTACCGCGGTGCTGACGGCGACCCTCACCTTCGGTGCGGCGACCGTCGGCATCGCGTTCCTGCCGCCCTTGCCGGTGATCCTGGTGCTGTGCGCGGTGACCGGCGTGGTCTACGGGCCGATCCAGCCGATTTACAACTACGTCATGCAGACCCGGGCTCCGCATCGGCTGCGTGGCCGCGTGGTCGGGGTGATGACGGGGTTGACCTACGCCGCGGGGCCGTTGGGCTTGCTGGTCGCGGGTCCCCTGGCCGACGCCGCCGGACTGAAGGCGACGTTCCTGACGTTGGCGGTCCCGATCCTGTTGGTCGGCCTCATCGCGTGCGGGCTACCGTCGCTGCGCGAGCTGGACCCCTCGCCGGAGTTTGCTGACGATCTCGGGTCGTAAGATCGGGCCGTGCACGCCCTATGAACACACAGGCGCTGGCTGAGCTGATTGCCGCGCTGCCCGACGGGATGGTGGTCACCGATCCCACCATCACCGAGGGCTACCGCCAGGACCGCGCTTTCGACCCGTCGGCGGGCAAACCCCTGGCCGTGGTCCGGCCGCGGCGCACCAGCGAAGTCCAGACCGTGCTGCGCTGGGCCACTGCCCACCGGGTGCCGGTGGTCCCGCGGGGGGCCGGCAGCGGCCTGTCCGGCGGGGCGACGGCACTGGACAACGGCATCGTGTTGTCGACGGAGAAGATGCGCGACATCAGCGTCGACCCGATCACCCGCACCGCGGTATGCCAGCCCGGCCTGTTCAACGCGGAGGTGAAAAAGGCCGTCGCCGAGCACGGACTGTGGTATCCGCCGGATCCGTCGTCGTTCGAGATCTGCAGCATCGGCGGCAACATCGCCACCAACGCCGGCGGCTTGTGCTGCGTGAAATACGGCGTCACGACCGATTACGTGCTGGGCGTGCAGGTAGTGCTGGCCGACGGCACCGCGGTCCGGCTGGGCGGACCCCGGCTCAAGGACGTCGCAGGGCTGAGCCTGACCAAGCTGTTCGTCGGCAGCGAGGGCACGCTGGGCGTCATCACGGAAGTGACGCTGCGGTTGCTGCCCGCGCAAAACGTGTCCAGCGTCGTGGTGGCGACCTTCGCCTCGGTCCAGGCGGCCGTCGACGCGGTGCTGGGAGTCGCTGCGCGGCTGCGACCTTCGATGCTGGAGTTCATGGATTCGGTCGCGATCAACGCCGTCGAGGACACCCTGCGCATGGACCTGGACCGCGAGGCGGCCGCGATGCTGGTGGCCGGCTCCGACGAGCGTGGGCGGGGCGGCAGCCAGGACGCCGAGGTGATTGCTGCGGTGTTCGCGGAAAACGGTGCGAAAGAAGTCTTTTCGACCGACGATCCGGACGAGGGCGAGGCGTTTGTGGCCGCCCGCCGGTTCTGCATTCCGGCAGTGGAAGCCAAGGGATCGCTGCTGCTGGAAGACGTCGGGGTGCCGCTGCCGGCGCTGGGCGACTTGGTCCATGGGATTGAGCTGATCGCCGCCGAACGCGAACTGATGATCTCGGTGATCGCGCACGCCGGAGATGGCAACACCCACCCCTTGATCGTGTACGACCCCGGCGACGCCGCCATGACCGAGCGCGCCCATCTCGCGTTCGGCGAAATCATGGACCTGGCCGTCGGCCTGGGCGGCACGATCACCGGTGAGCACGGCGTCGGCCGGTTGAAGCGGCCCTGGCTGGACGGCTATCTCGGGCCCGAGGCGATGGACCTCAACCGGCGCATCAAGCAGGCATTGGACCCGCTCGGCATCCTCAACCCCGGCGCGGCCATCTGAGCGTCGCTCGCCCCGCGGCTCAGAACGCGAAGCGGTTGAGCACGTCGTAATTCCGCATCGGCGTGGCGTCAA
>DASSGQ010000170.1:0-2223 GCA_035693385.1 Mycobacterium sp. | reverse complement strand
AGCGACGCTGAGCTGGACGCCGATCCCTACCTGCCGCCCTACTACCACCCCGGCCCGGACGCCCCGGAGCTGCGCTACATGCTCGACCGGCGCCGCACGCTGGGGGGCTTCGTCCCGCAGCGCCGCACCAAGGCCAAAACGCTCAAACTGCCGGGCCGCGAGGTCTACCGGGCGCTGAAAAAGGGTTCGGGTAGCCAAGAGGTGGCTACCACCATGGCCACGGTGCGCACCTTCAAGGAACTGTTGCGCGACAAGGAGATCGGGCCACGCATCGTGCCGATCATTCCTGATGAGGCCCGCACCTTCGGGATGGACTCGTGGTTCCCGAGCCTGAAGATCTACAACCGCCTCGGCCAGCTCTACACCGCGGTGGACGCCGATCTGATGCTGGCCTACAAGGAAAGCGAAATCGGGCAGATCCTGCACGAGGGCATCAACGAGGCGGGGTCGGTGGGCTCGTTCACCGCGGTGGGCACCTCCTATGCCACCCATGACGAGCCGATGATCCCGATCTACATCTTCTATTCCATGTTCGGCTTCCAACGCACCGGCGACGGTTTCTGGGCCGCCGCCGACCAGATGGCGCGCGGCTTCGTGCTGGGGGCGACCGCGGGTCGCACCACGCTGACCGGTGAGGGCCTCCAACACGCCGACGGCCACTCGTTGCTGCTGGCCGCCACCAATCCGGCGGTGATCTCCTACGACCCCGCGTTCGCCTTCGAGATCGCCCACATCGTGGAAAGCGGGCTGGCCCGCATGTTCGGGGAAAACCCGCAGAACGTGTACTTCTACATCACCATTTACAACGAGCCCTACGTGCAGCCCCCCGAGCCGGACAACTTCGATCCCGACGGCGTGCTGCGGGGCCTCTACCGCTACCACACCGCCACCGGGCCACACGCCCACAAGGCACAGATCCTGGCCTCGGGGGTGGCCATGCCCGCCGCGCTGAAAGCCGCACAGCTGCTGGCCGCCGAGTGGGACGTCGCCACCGACGTGTGGTCGGTGACCAGCTGGGGCGAACTCAACCGCGACGGCGTACGCATCGAGCGCGCCAAGCTGCGCCACCCCGACCAGCCCGCCGACGTCCCCTACGTCACCCAGGCCCTCGCGGATGCCCGCGGGCCGGTGATCGCCGTATCGGACTGGATGCGCGCGGTCCCCGAACAGATCCGACCCTGGGTGCCCGGCACCTACCTCACCCTGGGCACCGACGGGTTCGGCTTCTCCGACACCCGACCCGCCGCACGCCGCTACTTCAACACCGACGCCGAATCCCAGGTCGTCGCGGTCCTCGAAGCCCTGGCCCGCGACGGCGAAATCGACCCCTCAATACCCATCACCGCCGCCAGCCACTACCGCATCGACGACGTACAAGCCGCCCCCAAACAGACCTCCGACCCCGGCGCGGGGGCATAACCGCCTCGCGTCGCCCATAAGTCGTTCTTAAAGTCCCAGCGTTGCGTTGGAGAATAGTTCCAGAAATCAGGCGTAGATTTTAGGGGTGACTGACAACCAGTTGGCGTCGCAGACCCCGAGGTCGCCGCTCGAACTGCTGGACACCGTGCCCGAGTCCGTGCTGCGTCGGCTGAAGCAGTATTCCGGCCGGCTGGCCACCCAGGCGGTCTCGGCCATGCAGGACCGGTTGCCGTTCTTCGCCGGCCTGGAAGCCTCCCAGCGGGCCAGCGTCGCGCTGGTGGTGCAGACGGCCGTCGTCAACTTCGTCGAATGGATGCACGACCCGCACAGCAACGTCAGCCACACCGCGAAAGCCTTCGAGCTGGTACCCCAGGAACTCACCCGCCGGATCGCATTGCGCGACAGCGTGGACATGGTGCGCGTGACCATGGAGTTCTTCGAGGAAGTCGTGCCGCTACTGGCCCGCTCCGACGAGCAGCTGACCGCCCTGACGGTGGGCATCCTGAAGTACAGCCGCGACCTCGCGTTCAGCTTCGCCTCCGTCTACGCCGACGCCGCCGAAGCACGGGGCAGCTGGGACAGCCGGATGGAGGCCAGCGTCGTCGACGCGGTGGTCCGCGGCGACACCGGCCCCGAGCTGCTATCTCGTGCGGCCGCACTGAACTGGGACACCACCGCGCCGGCGACGGTCGTGGTCGGCACCCCGGCACCCGACCGCGACGGCTCGGACGGTGCCGGCGGCAGCCAGCGGGCCAGCCAACTCGTCCGCGACGTCGCCGTCCGTCACGGGCGTGCGGCGCTCAC
>DASSGQ010000169.1:0-13432 GCA_035693385.1 Mycobacterium sp. | reverse complement strand
TAGCCGATGTCGAGGAGCACCTCGTCCCGGTCAACTTTGACGATGGTGCCTTCGACGATGTCGCCATCGTTGAAGTACTTGATCGTTTTGTCTATTGCTGCGAGAAAGTCCTCGCTGGAGCCTATGTCGTTGACGGCTACTTGCGGCGAGGTGACGGCGGGACTCGGCATGTTGTTGGGTTGCTCCGGACAGGTTGGGTCGTAGGGACAAAATGGGATTTACCTGTCGAGGCTACTCGACAGGGCGCACGCTGGACAAACTCGGCCGGTGCGCCGCACCCGGGCGCGAAAGCACGCCGCGGCGAGCTCCCGCTGGATTTGTCGCCTTGACGCTACCCCGGCCGGCCTGATCGCGTCCCAGCGGGTCCCTCTAGTGCGCGGCGCCATCCCAGCTGCGGCCGTAACCCACCGAGACCTCGAGCGGGACGTCGAGCGGGTAGGCACCGCCCATCTTCTCCCGGGCCAGCGTCTCGACCTGTTCGCGTTCACCGGGTGCGATTTCGAACAGCAATTCGTCGTGCACCTGCAGCAACATCCGCGACGCCAGCCCAGCCTCCTTGATCGCCCTGTCGACCTCGATCATCGCCACCTTGATGATGTCGGCCGCGCTGCCCTGGATGGGCGCGTTGAGCGCCGCCCGCTCGGCGGCCTCCCGCACCTGGCGGTTGCTGCTGTCCAGCTCGGGAAGGTAACGCCGGCGGCCCAGCACGGTCGAGGTGTAGCCGTCCTTGCGGGCCTGCTCGACGATGTCCATCAAGTAGTCGCGCACCCCGCCGAACCGGGCGAAGTACTGGTCCATCTGGACTTTTGCCTCCTCGGTGGAGATTTTCAGCTGGGCGGCCAGCCCGTAGGCGCTCAACCCGTAGGCCAGCCCGTACGACATCGCCTTGACCCGGCGACGCAACTCGGCGGTCACCTCTTCAATCCGGACGCCGAAAGCCCGTGCGGCGACGAACGAGTGCAGGTCCTCCCCTGTGTTAAAGGCTTCGATCAAGCCTTCATCTCTCGACAGGTGTGCCATGATCCGCATCTCGATCTGGCTGTAGTCGGCGGTCATCAGCTCTGCAAACGGCCCGTCGGGGCCCTTCCCCACCACGAACGCGTCCCGGATCTGGCGCCCCGCGTCGGTGCGGATCGGGATGTTCTGCAGGTTGGGCTCCGTTGAGGAAAGTCGGCCGGTCGCTGCGATCGTCTGGTTGAACGTGGTGTGAATCCGGCCGTCCGTGGCGACCGCCTGCAGCAGCCCGTCGACGGTGACCTTCAATCGCGTGACGTCGCGGTGCGCCAGCAGGTGTTGCAGGAAAGGATGCCCGGTCTTGTCGAACAGCGTTTGCAGGGCGTCGGCGTCGGTGGTGTAGCCGGTTTTGGTCCGCTTGGTCTTCGGCATTCCGAGTTCGTCGAACAACACCACCTGCAACTGCTTGGGTGAGCCCAAGTTGATCTGCTTGCCGATCACGGCGTAGGCGGCCTCGGCGGCGTCGCGGATCTGGTCGCCGAATTGGCTTTGCAACCCGGTCAGCAGCCGCAAATCGACGGCGATGCCGGCGCTTTCCATGTCCGCCAGCACCCGCTGAACCGGCAGCTCCATGTCCCCCAGCAATGCCGTGGAATCGATCCGGTCCAGCTCTGCGTCCAGCGCGTCGGCCAGATCCACCACCGCCCGGGACCGCAGAATCAGCGTCTGGACGGCCTGCTCGTCCACCCCGCCCAACTCGTCCAAGTCGTCTAGCAACGAAAGTTGTTGCTGCTCAGGTGTCTCCGCGCGCAGCTCGCGACGCAGGTAACGCAGCGAGAGATCGTCGAGGGTGAAGCTGCGCTGACCCGGCCGCACCAGGTAGGCCGCCAGCGCGGTGTCTGAGGTGACCCCGTTCAGCGTCCAGCCACGGCCGGCCAGGTCGTGGATGGCCAGCTTGGCCTCGTGCAGCGCTTTCGGTTTCGCGGGATCGGCCAGCCACGCCGCCAGCGCGGCGTCGTCGTCGGGTGTCAACGTCGCGGTATCGATGTAGGCGCCATCGCCGTCGGCGGCGGCGACGGCCAGCGCGGTGGCGTCCCCGTCGTGCGGCAGATGGGTACCCACCACCGCCAGCCCGGACCGGCTCCCGTCGCCGGCGTGCTCGGCCAGCCACCGCCCGACCGTGCCGGCCTCCAGCGCTCCACCGCGCACGTCAAAACCCTCATCGACCTCGGGTTCGACCGCGGCCAGGGTTTCGAACAACCGGTCGCGCAACACCCGGAACTCCAGGTCGTCGAAGAGCCGGTGGATCTGGTCGCGATCCCACGGCTGCAGCCGCAGCGTGTCCGGGGTTTGCGCCAGCGGCACGTCTTTAACGAGGTCGGTGAGCTCCCGGTTGCGCACCACGCTGGCCAGATTGGCCCGCAGCGCGTCGCCCACCTTCCCGCGCACCGAGTCGACGTTGTCCACCAGCCCCTGCAACGAGCCGTACTCCACGATCCACTTGGAGGCGGTCTTCTCCCCCACACCGGGAATCCCGGGCAGGTTGTCGCTGGGATCGCCGCGCAGCGCGGCGAAGTCGGGGTACTGGGTGGGCGTCAGCCCGTACTTTTCGACGACGGCCTCGGGGGTGAAACGGGTCAGTTCGCTGACGCCTTTGCGTGGGTACAGCACAGTGACGTCGTCACTGACCAGCTGCAGCGAGTCGCGGTCACCGGTGACCACCAGCACCCGGTAGCCCTCGTCTTCGGCCTGGGTGGCCAGCGTGGCGATCAGGTCGTCGGCTTCGAATCCCGGCTCTGACAACACGGTGATGCCCAGCGCGCCCAGCACTTCCTTCGTGATGTCGATCTGACCGCGGAACTCGTCGGGGGCCGACGACCGGTTGGCCTTATATTCCGGGTAACGCTCGGAGCGGAAGGTCTGCCGCGACACGTCGAACGCCGCCGCGATATGCGTCGGAGACTCGTCGCGCAGCAGGTTGATCAGCATCGCGGTGAATCCGTACACCGCGTTCGTGGTCAGCCCGCCGCGGGTCTTGAAGTTCTCCGCGGGCAGCGCATAGAAAGCCCGAAACGCCAGCGAGTTGCCGTCCAGCAGCATCAGCGTCGGCTTGGGTTGGTCTCCGCTGGCGGTGCTCACGGCTCACACTCTAGGCACCCGGTGTGACGTCCCACGCGCCCCGACCGTGCCGTCCACAGAACTGCAACACGTTTCAGTTTTGGCTCTCGGCTCGGTAGTCTGGCCGAGTGCCCGAGGTCACCAGCCGACAACCGGCAATCGACGGATGGTTCGCCACCGACGACGCAGGCAACCCACACCTGGTCGGCAGCAAGTGCCCCCGATGCGGCACCTACGTGTTCCCGCCGCGTAAGAACAACTGCCCCAACCCCGCCTGCGCCGGCGACACACTAGAGCCCGTCGCATTGTCCACTCGGGGAACGCTGTGGAGCTACACGGAAAATCGTTATCCCCCACCGGCGCCCGACCCCGCGCCGGACCCCTTCGAGCCCTTCGCCATCGCCGCCGTCGAGCTGGCCCACGAGGGGCTGATCGTGCTGGGAAAGGTGGTCGAGGGCACGCTGGCGGCCGACCTGAAGGTCGGCATGGAGATGGAGCTGACCACGATGCCGCTGTTCACCGACGACGCCGGTGTGCAGCGCACGGTGCACGCGTGGAGGCGCGCCGACGACGATGCAGTGGGGGCACCACCCGCTTGCGGGGGAGAGCGGCGCAAATGACGAGCCTCATGAGTCCCGAACCCCTCTACATCCTCGGCGCCGGCATGCACCCGTGGGGGAAGTGGGGCCGGGACTTCACCGAATATGGAGTGGTCGCCGCGCGCGCCGCACTCGCCGAGGCCGGCCTGGACTGGCGCCAGATCCAGCTGGTCGCCGGCGCGGACACCATTCGCAACGGGTACCCCGGCTTCATCGCCGGGTCGACGTTCGCGCAGAAACTCGGGTGGAACGGCGTCGCGGTCAGCTCCAGCTACGCCGCGTGCGCCAGCGGTTCGCAGGCCCTGCAGGATGCCCGGGCACAGATCCTGGCCGGGTTCTGCGACGTCGCGCTGGTCATCGGCGCCGACACCACCCCCAAGGGAGCGTTCGCCCCGGTGCAAGGCGAACGCAAGAACGACCCCGACTGGCAGCGGTTCCACCTGATCGGGGCGATGAACCCGGTGTACTTCGCGCTGCTCGCGCGGCGCCGGATGGACCTGTACGGCGCGACAGCGGAAGACTTCGCCCAGGTGAAAGTCAAGAACTCTCGCCACGGCCTGCAGAATCCGCATGCCCGCTACCGCAAGGAATCCTCGGTCGACGACGTGCTGGCCAGTCCGATGGTGGCCGATCCCTTGCGACAGCTCGATATCTGCGCCACCTCCGACGGGGCGGCCGCGCTGATCGTCGCCAGCGCGAAATTCACTCGCCAACACCTCGGCTCGCTCGACGGCGTTCCTTCGGTGCGTGCGGTGAGCACGGTGACCCCGCGCTACCCCCAGCACCTGCCCGAATTGCCCGACATCGCCACCGATTCCACCGCCGTCGTGCCCGCACCGGAACGGGTATTCAAGGATCAGATCCTCGACGCGGCCTACGCCGAAGCGGGCATCGGGCCCGAGGACCTCAGCCTGGCCGAGGTATACGACCTGTCCACCGCGCTGGAGCTGGACTGGTACGAACACCTGGGGCTGTGCGGCAAGGGTGGGGCCGAGGCGCTGCTGCGCAGCGGTGCCACCACCATCGGCGGCAAGGTGCCGGTCAACCCGTCGGGCGGGCTGGCCTGCTTCGGTGAGGCCATCCCCGCCCAGGCCATCGCTCAGGTCTGCGAGCTGACCTGGCAGCTGCGCGGTCAGGCCACCGGCCGGCAGGTGGAGAACGCCACCGTCGGCGTCACGGCCAATCAGGGCCTATTCGGCCACGGGTCCTCGGTGATCGTCGCCCGGTAGATGGGTTTTCTCTCCGCTGAGTGTGAAACCAAAGCGGCCCCGCGCGGCGTGTCGTCGCCCTGAGCGCACACCAAACGCCGTCAGTACACTCGACGCCTCGGCGGCTCAGCTGTCCCTGGACTCCTCTTTCGGCGCATCCCCGAGGGTTTCCAGGACGACCTCGGCCACCCGTTTCATGGTGGTGCGGCGGTCCATGGCGGCGCGCTGGATCCACTTGAACGCCTCGGGCTCGGTCATGCCCTGTTTGGCCTGCAGCAGACCCTTGGCGCGTTCGACCAGCTTGCGGGTCTCCAGCCGGTCAGACAGCGTCGCCACCTCACGTTCCAGTGCGGTGATCTCGCTGAACCGGCTCATGGCCAATTCAATGGCCGGGATCAGGTCGCTGATGGTGAAGGGCTTCACCAGATAGGCCATGGCCCCGGCGTCGCGAGCGCGTTCGACCAAGTCGCGCTGGCTGAACGCGGTCAGCACCACGATCGGCGCGATGCGCTTGGTGGCGATTTCCGATGCCGCGTCGATGCCGTCACGGCGCGGCATCTTCACATCCATGATCACCAGGTCGGGCTTATGGCGCGCGGCCAACTCGACGGCTTCCTGGCCGTCACCCGCCTCACCGACGATTTCGTAACCCTCCTCTCGCAGCATCTCGGCCAAGTCCAGTCGGATCAGCGCTTCGTCTTCCGCGATCAGGACCCGGCGCGGCACAGCGGCGTCGGCGTCGGTCGTGGGGCCTGTCATGACGGACATTGTGTCGTGGACGGCTGCGACCAGCCACGTCGGGGGGCGGTGAGAACCGTCGATCTCACCGATCCTCTATGGTGGGAGGCTGCCTTAAGGTAGGGAACCGCCCCGCCTTTCAAGCCCTCGTATCCCAACTGGCAGAGGAAACGGATTCAAAACCCGTCCAGTGTGAGTTCGAATCTCACCGAGGGCACCCCGCATGCGCGCGATTTTCACCGGCACGGTCGGTAAACCGCCAGCTCAACGGTTAGGCTTTGATCGTGGCCGCGAAGAAGTGCGGTGCCTCATCAAACGATGCAGACGGTTCGGCGCGCCGGCCGGACTGTGTCGCGGCAGTGCGCGCACAAACCCGCGACCGCACACAGCACTACGCCGATATCGCCGCACGCCGGGCTCGGTTGCTCACCATCACTGCCTGGCTGTCCGTGATGGTGCTCGCCAGTTTTGTTTTCGTGCAAATTTTCACCGGAGCGTGGGTCTGGCAGATCACCGCGACCAACGTCGGCGCCTCGATCATCTTCGCGAGCGTTCCGTGGCTGCACCGTTTCGGCGAATTGGTTGCGCCGCTGACGTTTATCGGCGCGGCCTATGTTTCGATCACCGCCACCTGCTGGGAGGTAGGCACCGGTTCCGGCGCCCAGTTCTTCTTCGTGGTGGGCGCCTGCGTGGTGGTGCTGCTGCTGGGGATCGAACACATCGTGTTGGCGTCGGCGCTCGCGGCGGTCGCCGCCGGCCTGGTCATCGCCCTGCAGTTCCTGGCCCCCCACGACACCGGGCTGCAGCCGGCGTGGGCCACGTCGACGGGTTTCGTGATCACGGCCGTCTCCAGCGTCGTGATGGTGGTCGTGACGGTGTGGTTCGCGCTGCGCGACACCGCGCGCGCCGAGGCGGTCATGGAAGCCCAGTACGAGCGTTCCGAGACGTTGCTGGCCAACATGTTGCCGGCCAGCATCGCCGAGCGACTCAAGGAGCCCGATCGGGGCGTCATCGCCGACAAATACGATGACGCCTCGGTCTTGTTCGCCGACATCGTCGGATTCACCGAACGTGCGAGCAGCAGCGCGCCGGCCGACCTGGTGCGCTTCCTCGACCGCTTGTACAGCGCTTTCGATGCGCTGGTGGACAAGCACGGGCTGGAGAAAATCAAGGTGAGCGGCGATTCCTACATGGTGGTCAGCGGAGTACCACGCCCGCGCCCCGACCACGCGCAAGCCCTCGCCGATTTCGCGCTGGGTATGGCGAATGCGGCAGCCGGACTGAAGGATTCGCACGGCCGTGCCGTCCCGCTTCGGGTGGGCATGGCCTGCGGACCGGTGGTCGCGGGTGTCGTGGGTTCTCGCCGGTTCTTCTATGACGTGTGGGGGGACGCGGTCAACGTCGCATCCCGGATGGAATCCACCGACTCGGTGGGACGCATCCAGGTGCCCGAGGCGATGTACGAACACCTCAAAGACGAATTCGTGCTGCAGGAGCGGGGCCACATCGACGTCAAGGGCAAGGGCCCCATGCGCACCTGGTATCTGATCGGCCGCAAGGCAACCGAAGAACCCACCGACCTGCTTACCGAGGAACCGCGCACGGTACACGTCTGAGCAGAGTTGCCCTATACCAGGACCTGCGTTTGTGTCAGACTGCGGCCATGCAAACCAGTCCTACGACCCCTGTTCCAAGCTTGTTGCCGCACTTGTGGAAATCCACGCTGGTATCGGGGGTTGTGTGGTTCGTGATCATCGGAGTGTTCGAAATCGTGTCGTCGTTCGGCATCCGCAACGCGTCCAAGCCGCTGAGCCGTTAGAGCGGCACAACATTGCCGGTAGCACTTGCCCAAGCTCGTCTACTACACTTCGTCGTAGCTGTATTAAGTCATTGCTGGTCAATGAGCCTCCGCAGTTTGGGGAAATGACAAATGAATGTCGTCGACATTTCGCGGTGGCAGTTCGGTATCACTACCGTCTACCACTTCATTTTCGTGCCGCTCACCATCGGTTTGGCTCCCCTGGTCGCGATCATGCAGACAGTGTGGGTGGTTACCGGAAACGCCACGTGGTATCGCCTCACCAAGTTCTTCGGCAAGCTGTTCCTGATCAACTTCGCGATCGGGGTGGCGACCGGGATCGTGCAGGAGTTTCAGTTCGGCATGAATTGGAGCGAATACTCGCGCTTCGTCGGCGACGTGTTCGGCGCCCCGCTGGCCATGGAAGGGCTCGCCGCCTTCTTCTTCGAGTCCACCTTCCTCGGGTTGTGGATCTTCGGCTGGAGCAAGCTGCCCCGGCTGGTGCATCTGGCGTGCATCTGGATCGTCGCGATCGCGGTCAATGCCTCGGCGTTCTTCATCATCACCGCGAACTCCTTCATGCAGCATCCGGTCGGCGCCCACTACAACCCCGTGACGCGGCGCGCCGAGTTGGACAGCATCGGGGCATTGCTGAGCAATAACACTGCGCAAGCCGCGTTTTCACATGCGGTGGTCGGTGCGTGGCTGACGGCAGGGACCTTCGTGGCCGCCGTCAGTGCCTGGTGGCTGGTCCGTTCCAACAAATCCGGATCCGACGCACCGGCCGACGAGTCAACCCGAACCATCTTCCGCCCGGCTGCCCTCCTGGGATGTTGGGTCGTGTTGGTGGCCGCATTCGGCTTGGGCCTGACCGGTGACTTCCAGGGCAAGCTGATGTTCAAGCAACAACCGATGAAGATGGCGTCGGCGGAATCGTTGTGCGACACCGAAACTGACCCGGATTTCTCGGTCCTGACGGTCGGCAGGCAGAACAACTGCGACAGCCTCTACCGAGTGATGCAAGTGCCCTACGTGTTGCCCTTCCTCGCCCAGAGCAAATTCGACGGCGTGACGTTGCAGGGCGTGCGCAACATCCAGCAGCAGGACGAACAGCGATTCGGGCCCAACGACTATCGGCCCAACCTGTTCGTCACCTATTGGTCTTTTCGCGCGATGATCGGGTTCATGGCGATTCCCGGGCTCTTCGCGCTGGCAACGCTGTGGCTTACCCGCGGTGGCCGAATTCCCCAGAGGAAGCGGTGGTTTCCCTGGCTGGCACTGCTGACCATTCCCACCCCGTTCCTCGCCAACAGCGCCGGGTGGGTATTCACCGAGATGGGCCGTCAGCCCTGGCTCGTGGTGCCCAACCCGACCGGCGACCAGCAGCTTCGGCTGATGGTCGCCCAGGGCGTCTCCGATCACCCTGCTGCCGTCGTCATCACCTCGCTGGTGACGTTCACCTTGCTCTACGCGGTGCTTGGGCTCATCTGGTTCTGGCTGCTCAAGCGCTACGTCGCCGAGGGACCGCTGGAACACGACGCCGAACCTGCTGCGCCGCCGGCACCCGGCGATGACGAGGTCGCCCCGCTCTCATTCGCATATTGACGCCTACTGATCGGAGAAAGGGGCTGACCGGTGGGACTCCAAGAATTGTGGTTTGGCATCATCGCGGCGCTGTTTCTGGGTTTCTTCATCCTGGAAGGCTTCGACTTCGGCGTAGGCATGTTGATGGATCCGCTCGCGCGCATCAGCTCGGGTGACCGGGAGATCAACCGGCGCGCGATCCTCAACACCATCGGCCCGGTCTGGGATGGTAATGAAGTCTGGCTCATCACCGCCGGCGCAGGGATGTTCGCCGCGTTTCCCGGCTGGTACGCCACCGTCTTCTCAACCCTGTACCTGCCGCTGCTTGCGATTCTGTTCGGCATGATCCTGCGTGTCGTGTCGATCGAATGGCGCGGCAAAATCGATGACCCGAAGTGGCGGGCCTGGGCCAATTTCGGCATCGCGACCGGGTCGTGGTTGCCCGCGGTGCTGTGGGGCGTGGCCTTCGCCACTCTGGTCCGCGGACTCCCCGTAGAAGCCAACCATCGTGTGCGCCCGTCAGTCGGCGACATACTCAACGCCTATACCCTGCTGGGCGGCCTGGCCACCGCCAGCCTGTTCTTGTTCTACGGCGCGGTGTTCGTGACGCTGAAGACCGCGGGCCCGATCCGCGACGACGCCTATCGATTCGCGATGTGGATATCGCTTCCCGTCACGGGAATTGTTGCGGGCTTTGGACTTTGGACACAACTGGCGCACGGCAAGGACTGGACTTGGGCTGTGCTCGGTGTCGCGGTGGTCGCCCAGCTGGTGGCGGTGCTGTTGGTGTGGCGGCGTGCATCCGATGCCTGGGCGTTCGCGTGTACCGCGGTGGTCGTTGCGGCCGTGGTGATCCTGTTGTTCGGTGCGCTGTACCCCAACCTGGTGCCGTCAACCCTCGACAGCCAATGGAACCTGACGATCTACAACTCCTCCTCGACGCCCTACACCCTGAAGATCATGACCTGGGTGACGGCGTTCTTCGCCCCGTTGACGGTGGTGTACCAGGCGTGGACGTATTGGGTCTTTCGGCAACGGATCTCGGCTGACAAGATACCGCCGCCGATTGGCCTGGCAAGGCACCCGTCCTGAACACGAAGGACTCAGCAAGACGCGGCCCCCTGGACCCGCGACTGTGGCGGACGTCGACCGCCCTGCGACGCTATCTGGTCGCCACGGTGGGCTGCGGAGTGGTGATCTCCGGCTGCGCGATCGGATCCGCGATCGTGCTGGCGAGCATCGTCGCGCACGTCGTCGGCGATGCCTCGGCACGTAACCTGCGCGGCTGGTTGGTACCCCTGTCAATCCTGTTGGCGCTGTGGGTCGTCCGGACGGTGACGCACTGGCTACAGGCACGCCTGGGTCAACGGGGGGCCAGCGCGGTGATTGCAGACCTCAACGGTCAGGTGCTGGCCGCGGTGACCGCCCGGCAGCCCGCCGACCTCGCCGCACAGCGTGATGCCGCCGCGGTCGTGGTCACCCGCGGCCTGGACGGGTTGCGTCCTTACTTCACCGGCTATCTGCCCACCTTGCTGCTCGCCGCGATCCTGACCCCGGCGACCGTTGCCGTGATCGCCTGCTACGACCTGAAGTCGACGGTGATCGTGGCGATCACCCTGCCGTTGATCCCGATTTTCATGGTGCTCATCGGGCTGGCAACGGCCGACCGCTCGGCGGCCGCCCTGGCCGCGATGACGACACTGCAGGGGCGGCTGCTGGACCTGATCGCCGGTATCCCCACGCTGCGTGCGCTGGGCCGCGGCCGCGGCCCGGAGCGCCGGATCGCCGAACTGGCTGCCGCCCATCGACGTTCGGCAATGGCGACGCTGCGCATCGCCTTCCTGTCGGCGCTGGTGCTCGAATTGTTGGCCACGCTGGGGGTGGCATTGATCGCGGTCGGCATCGGCCTTCGCCTGGTGTTCGGTGAGATGACCCTGACCGCCGGTCTGACGGTCCTGCTGCTGGCTCCGGATGTGTACTGGCCACTGCGTCGGATCGGCGTGGAGTTCCATGCCGCTCAAGACGGCCGAACGGCCGCCGACAGCGCCTTCGCACTCATCGGCGAGCAGGCGGCGCAGCAGGTCCGCGACCAGACAGTGGTGGCGCGCGGCGCGCAGCTACGTCTGGACAAGCTCGGCGTGACCGGCCGGGACGGCTGCGCGCCCTGCGATCTCACCGCGGTGATCGAGCCCGGCTGGGTGACCGTGCTGCACGGCCCCAATGGCGCCGGCAAGAGCACCACGCTGCAGGCGATCGCGGGAGTCACCGTGCCCTCATCGGGCCGCGTCACCGTCGCCGGGATCGACGTCGCCGATTTAGAGCAGGCTGCGTGGTGGCGGCAGCTGTCGTGGCTGCCGCAGCGCCCCGCGCTGGTCCCCGGCACCGTGTACGACAACCTGGTCCTCCTCGGGGACTTGCCGGACCTCGAAGCGGCCTGCGCCGCATCGGGATTCGACGCCGTGCTGGCCGAGCTGCCCGACGGGATGGACACGGTGCTCGGACGCGGCGGCGTCGGGCTGTCACTCGGCCAGCGCCAGCGGCTGGGCCTGGCCCGTGCGCTCGGTTCACCGGCCGCGGTGCTGCTGCTCGACGAACCGACCGCGCACCTCGACGCCCACACCGAAGACCGGGTCTTGCGGGCCATCGTCGAGCGCGCACGCGGGGGCGCGACCGTGGTCGTCGTCGGGCACCGCGCGCCCGTTGTCGCGATCGGTGACCGGGTCGTCGAGGTGTCGGCCGAGAGCGGGGTGCGTTATGCCCCGGTCTGAACCCGCGGCGATCGCCAGCGCGGCGAAGCCGGGCGCCGCGGGTCGCCGCCAGAGCGCAAACGCGGCGATCGCCAGCACGGCGGGTCGCCGCCAGAGCGACCTGTTGGCCGCCTTGCCCCTGCTGCGCCCGCGGCTGCCCCGCATCATGGCGGCCATCGCGTTGGGGGTGCTGTCACTGGGCAGCGCGCTGGCCCTGGCCGGTTTTTCGGCCTGGCTGATAACGCGGGCCTCCCAGATGCCGCCCGTGCTGGACCTGTCCGTCGCGGTCGTCGCCGTGCGCACGTTCGCGATATCACGGGGCGTATTGCACTACTGCGAGCGACTGGCCACCCACGACACCGCGTTGCGCGCCGCCGGCACCGCCCGGGTACAGATCTACCGCCGGCTGGCACACGGACCGGCCGCGGCCGCCGTCCGGCTGCACAGCGGTGAGCTGGTGGCAAGGGTGGGCACTGACGTCGACGAACTGGCCAATGTTCTGGTGCGTGCCGTGGTGCCGATCGGCGTTGCGGCGGTATTGGCGGTGGCGGCTACGGCAGTAGTCGCGGTCATTTCGCTGCCGGCCGCCGCGGTGTTGGCGATCTGTCTGCTGATCGCGGGCTACGTCGCACCGCGACTTGCCGCCAGGGCGGCGGCAGCACAGGAAGGGATTGCGCGCCAACACCATTCCGACCGGGATACGTCGGCGATGATCGCGCTCGAACACGCGCCGGAGCTCCGCGTCGCAGGCGCACTGCCCGGTGTCATCGCCGAGTCGCAACGCCGCCAACATGCTTGGGGCGCTGCGCTGGACGCGGCCGCCAGACCGGCCGCCATCGCCGAGGCAATGCCGACCGCTGCGATCGGAGCCAGTGTGCTGGGCGCCGTGGTGGCCGGGATCGGGTTGGCACACACGGTTGCGCCCACCACCCTGGCGGTCCTGATGTTGTTGCCGCTGTCCGCATTCGAGGCGATGACGCCGTTGCCGGCGGCCGCTGTCCAGTTGACGCGGTCGCGGATCGCCGCGCGGCGCCTGCTCGACCTGGCGCCAAAAGATCCGGGTGACGGCGGGAAGTCGGCGGTGACGGCACCCGGCGGCACCGGCAGGCTGTCCGCGGATATTTCTTCCGGCCACGCCGACGCCGCCCAACCGAGCCGCGCGGAGCTTGACCTGCTGCCGGGCACCAGGCTGGCCGTCACCGGCGCCAGCGGCGCCGGCAAGACGACGATGCTGATGACTCTCGCCGGACTGATGCCCCCGCTCGATGGGCGGGTGCTGCTCGACGGTACCGACCTGAGCGAATTCGACGAAGACGAACTACACACCACCGTCAGCTTTTTCGCCGAAGACGCCCACATCTTCGCCACCACCGTCCGAGACAATCTCCTGGTGGCCCGCGGAGACTGTCAAGACGACGAGCTGGCGTCGGTGCTGGATTCCGTCGGCCTCGCCGCGTGGCGCGCCGGTTTGCCCGAAGGTCTGTCAACGGTGCTGATCGGTGGCGCGCAAGCACTCTCGGCCGGCCAGCGCAGGAGGCTGTTGCTGGCTCGCGCGATCGTTTCGCCCGCCCGAATCGTGCTGCTGGACGAGCCCACCGAGCACCTCGATGCGATCGACGCCGAACGGCTCCTCAGCGACCTGTTGGGCCCGGATCCACGGCTGATGTCCGCGGAACGCACCGTCGT
>DASSGQ010000168.1:0-4445 GCA_035693385.1 Mycobacterium sp. | reverse complement strand
CGGCGATGTACTGGAAGAACGTGACCACGAACTCGGGCTTGCCGTCGAACTTCTTGCGCAGCTCCGGATTTTGCGTGGCCACGCCGACCGGGCACGTGTCCAGGTGACACACCCGCATCATGATGCAGCCCGACACCACCAGTGGTGCGGTCGCGAAGCCGAACTCTTCCGCGCCCAGCAGCGCGGCGATGATCACGTCACGGCCGGTCTTGAGCTGGCCGTCGACCTGCACGACAATCCGGTCGCGCAGTCCGTTGAGAAGCAGCGTCTGCTGCGTCTCGGCCAGGCCCAGCTCCCACGGCACACCGGCATGCTTGAGCGAGGTCAACGGCGACGCGCCGGTGCCACCGTCGTGGCCGGAGATGAGGACCACATCGGCGTGCGCCTTGCTCACCCCGGCCGCGACCGTGCCTACGCCGACCTCGGCCACGAGTTTCACGTGGACACGGGCCCGGTCGTTGGCGTTCTTCAGGTCGTGGATCAGCTGTGCCAGATCCTCGATGGAGTAGATGTCATGGTGTGGCGGTGGAGAGATCAGCCCCACGCCCGGCGTGGAGTGCCGCGTGCGGGCCACCCACGGATAGACCTTGTGCGCGGGCAACTGCCCGCCCTCGCCGGGTTTGGCACCCTGCGCCATCTTGATCTGGAGGTCGTCGGCGTTGACCAGGTACTCGCTGGTGACACCGAACCGTCCACTGGCGACCTGTTTGACGGCGCTGCGCCGGGTGGGGTCGTAGAGCCGATCGACGTCCTCGCCACCCTCGCCGGTGTTGGATCTGGCGCCGATCGAGTTCATCGCGATCGCGAGCGTCTGGTGCGCCTCGGCGGAGATGGAACCGTAGGACATCGCGCCAGTGGAGAACCGCGTGAGGATGCTCTCGACCGACTCGACCTCATCGATCGGCACCGGTGGGCGGGCGCCGACCTTCAGGTCGAACAGGCCGCGCAGGGTCGCCGCCCGCCGGGACATCGAGTCCACGGCATCGGTGTACCTGCCGAACACCTCGAACTGCCGGGTGCGGGTCGAGTGCTGCAGCAGGAACACCGTCTCAGGGTTGAACAGGTGCAGTTCGCCGTCGCGGCGCCACTGATACTCCCCGCCCGTTTCCAGCCGGCGGTGGGCGCCGCGGGCGGCATTCGCCTGCCAGGCTTGCGCGTGACGGGCGGCGACCTCGGCATGGATCTCCGATAGCCCGATCCCACCGAGCTTGCTGGATGTCCCGGTGAAGTACCGCTCGACGAGGACCTCGGACAGGCCGACCGCTTCGAAGACCTGCGCGCCCATGTAGGAGGCGACGGTGGAGATGCCCATCTTCGACATCACCTTCAAGACACCCTTGCCCATGGCCTTGACGTAGTTCCTCGCGGCCTTGTACGGATCCATGCCGGCGATCGCGCCGCTGGCGATCATGTCGTCAATGGACTCGAACGCGAGATACGGGTTCACGGCGGAAGCGCCGTAGCCGAGCAACAGGGCCATGTGGTGCACCTCGCGAGCGTCGCCCGCCTCCGTGACCAGACCGACCATCGTGCGGGTCTTTTCGCGGATGAGATGGTGGTGGACGCAGGCGGTGAGCAGCAGCGACGGGATCGGTGCCAGGTCCGCGGTCGAGTCGCGATCGGACAGCACGATCAACCGTGCGCCGTCCTCGATCGCCTCGGAGACGTGTCGGCAGATCTCGATCAGACGGACCTTGAGACCCTCACCGCCGTCGCGTACCCGGTACAGGCCCGACACGGTGACCGCCTTGAACCCGGGCATGTCGCCGTCGTCGTTGATGTGGATGAGCTTGGCCAGCTCGTCGTTGTCCAACACGGGAAACGGGAGCACAATCTGACGGCACGACGCCGCCGACGGTGCGAGCAGGTTCTGCTCCGGCCCGATCGTCAAGGCGACCGAGGTGACGATCTCCTCCCGGATCGCGTCCAGGGGCGGGTTCGTCACCTGCGCGAACAACTGGCTGAAGTAATCGAAGAGCAGTCGCGGGCGCTCGGACAGCACCGCGATCGGGGTGTCCGTGCCCATCGATCCGATCGGCTCGACACCATCGCGGGCCGCCGGGGTGAGCAGGACCCGCAACTCCTCCTCGGTGTAGCCGAACGTGAGCTGGCGGCGCAGCACCGCCTCGTGGTCGTAGGTGATGTGTTCCCGGTCCGGCAACTCGGACAGCCGCATCAGACCGGCGTGCAGCCAGTCGGCGTACGGGTGCTCGGCGGCCAGCTCAGACTTGATCTCCTCGTCGTCGACGATGCGCCCGGCGGCCGTATCCACGAGGAACATCCGCCCGGGCTGCAGCCGGCCCTTCGCGACGACCGCGGCCGGGTCGAGGTCAAGGACACCGGCCTCGCTGGCGAACACGACCATGTGGCCGCTGGTACGCCACCACCGGGCCGGGCGCAGACCGTTACGGTCGAGGACCGCGCCGACCCGGGTCCCGTCGGTGAACGCGATGCACGCCGGACCGTCCCACGGCTCCATCACCGAGGCGTGGAACTCGTAGAACGCGCGTCGCGCCGGGTCCATCGCGGCGTTGTTCTCCCACGCCTCCGGAACCATCATCAGCACGGCGTGCGCCAGCGAGCGGCCGCCCAGATGCAGCAGTTCGAGGACCTCGTCGAAACTCGCTGAATCGCTCGCCGCGGGCGTACAGATCGGGAACAGTCGCTTGAGATCGCCGGGAATCAGGTCACTCTCGAGCAGTGCCTCGCGTGCACGCATCCAGTTCCGGTTGCCGTTCAAGGTGTTGATCTCGCCGTTGTGCGCGATATAGCGGTACGGATGCGCAAGCGGCCAACTCGGGAACGTGTTGGTGGAGAACCGGCTGTGTACCAGCGCGATCGCACTCACCAGCCGGGTGTCGGACAGATCAGCGAAAAACGGTGCGAGTTGACCCGCGGTCAGCATCCCCTTATAGACCAGCGTGCGGGCGGACAGCGAGGAGAAGTAGGTGTCGACCCCACGCTGGCGGGTTTCCCGCTCGACCCGGCGCCGCACCACGAACGCCAGCCGTTCCAGGGCAAGGCCGCAGTCGCCCGAGATGAAGAGCTGGGCGAAATGCGGTTGTACGGAGCGAGCGGTCGGACCAAGGTCGGCGCCCTGCGCGTCGACGGGCAGGTCGCGCCACCCCACGAGTTCGGCACGCTCCTCCGAGAGGATCCGCTCGATGACCGCGATGGCAAGGGCCCGTTGGCCGGGGTCCGCGGGAAGGAACGCGTTGCCCACGGCGTAGGTGGGCTCCCCGGACCCGGTCGGCCCCGGCAAGGGGAAGTCGGTCACGGCGCGAAGCAATTCGTCCGGTACCTGTATCAGGATTCCCGCGCCGTCACCGGAATTGACCTCCGAACCCGCTGCGCCGCGATGCTCAAGATTGCGCAACGCGGTCAGGCCCGCCTCGACTATCGAGTGCGAGCGTCTCCCTCGTGCGTCAACGACGAACGCGACCCCGCAGGAGTCGTGTTCGTTGGCGGGGTCGTAAAGGCCCTGAGGGTACGGGAATGCGGAGTACGTCACGTGTCGGGCTCCGGATCAACGTCAAGCGCCAGCATGTGGTGATCATGAGCTTGGCGGGACGGCATCGGCCCAACAGAGTCATTGGAGCATACACACTGATCTGCGAATTCGTAAGCCGGAGGCGGTGGCGGTCGGTCCTGGTGCGACGGTCGCGCCCCAGGTCCGGTCGTCGTGGTGAGTGATCAGCCCAGGTTCTGCCGTGCATCGATGACGATGCGCTCGCTGCGCTCGAGGCCGGGGCGGTGCCCGGTCCGGCGGTGTATCCCCGCGGCGAGCGTCGCCATCCGGATGGCGCGTTCCGGCTGGCCGTCATCGAGGTAGACGGTCGCCAGCGTGGTGAGCGCCTGACCTTCGAGATGGGCGTAGCCGCCCGCGCTGGCCAGTCGCCGCGCCTGCCATCCGTGGTCGAGGGCATGACGGTGCGGGCGTCCGCAGCCGGCCAGCCCGATCAGAGCCTGACACTGCAGATAGTGATTGTGCGTCGCGCGGGCCCGGGCGAGCGGTGCGATATGCGGTGCGGTCGCCGGAGGCATCGCGGAGGGCTCCAAGTACCTCCTCACCGGTGAGAAGGTCGACATGGGCGAATTGGTCAAGGAGGTGGTGGTCGGCGCCATCAGGGGTGCGCTGACCGGTGCGGCGTTCGGTGGTATCGGCGTTCTTCTATTGAAGGGCTTGCAGAACTTCGCCATCCTGGCGCCATACCTCCAGAACATCGAGCCGGCCATGCCGGAGGAAGTGAGCACCGAGGGTGCCGAGGCGTTGACGGACGGAGTCACCATTATCGGGACCAGCATGTTCAACTCGTAACGGAGGTCATGCCAGTACCCACTCGGGCGGTTATCACCATCGCGGTTAAGGAACGACCGGGACGGCGAGCGCGCCGGTGCACCGCGACGACAAAGCGTCGCGGTGCACCAGCGCGGTGCTGCGGCAT
>DASSGQ010000167.1:0-9231 GCA_035693385.1 Mycobacterium sp. | reverse complement strand
GTGCCGGCGGCACGGCGGGCGGCGCGACGCGCTCGTCGGGGTCACGCCCGTCGGGTCCCGCTGATCCGCGACGAGACCGGCTCGGTGATCGTGGGCCGGGCCGATTGGCTGCCGGCCGCGGACCGGCAGCTCGTCCACGGTGAGGCGGTCGTCGACGACACCCCGCTCTTCGACGGGGAGGTCGGTGGCGTGCGCATCGAGCCGACGTCGGCCGCACCGGGCCTGCGGGCCAGCGTGTACGGCAGCAGGATCGGACGCCGGTGGATCGCCGGCCGCGCGGCCCAGCTGGGCAGCACCGGCGTCACCGTGGTGCGTGATGGCGTCCCGGCGCCGCGCGCGGCGCGGCGATCCACGTTCTACCGCAACGTCGAAGGCTGGCTGCTGGTCCGGTAATTTCGACCGGTGAGCTTTCCCGCTCGAAAACGCGAATCGGTACGACCCAGCCCCATCTTTTTGGCCCTGATCGGATTGACGGTGGTCGGCGGTGTGCTGGCCTGGCTGGCCGGGTCGAGCGTGCGGCCGTTGTCCTATGTCGGCGTGTTCATCTTCGTGCTGTCCGGCTGGCTGGTGTCGCTGTGCCTGCACGAATTCGGGCACGCTTTCACCGCCTGGCGATTCGGCGACCATGACGTCGCCGTCCGCGGGTATCTGACGCTGGATCCGCGGCGATACAGCCATCCCGCGCTCTCGCTGCTGATGCCGGTCGTGGTGATCCTGCTGGGCGGGATCGGCCTGCCGGGTGCCGCGGTGTACCTGCGGACCTGGTTCATGACGCCCACCCGCCGCACCCTGGTCAGCCTGGCGGGCCCGGCGGCCAACTTGCTGCTGGCGGTGCTGCTGCTGGTGCTGACCCGGTTGTTTTACGACCCGAACCACGCGGTGCTGTGGGCAGGGGTGGCGTTCCAGGCGTTCCTTCAGATCACCGCCGTGTTGCTGAACCTGCTGCCGATTCCCGGCCTGGACGGATACGACGCGCTGGAACCGCATTTGAGTCCCGAGACGCAGCGCGCGTTGGCACCGGCCAAGCAGTACGGCTTTTTCATCCTGCTGTTCCTGCTGCTGGCGGCCAGCCCGTGGATCTTCGGGCTGGTGTACTGGGTGTTCGACCTGTCCGGTGTGCACCACTGGCTGCCGGCCGCGGGCAACTCGCTGACCCGCTTCTGGAGCCGCTGGTTCTGACGCTTGAATACATGCGTTAATTCGCATATATTGCTGGCCATGGGCGCCGGCCACAATCACACCCCCGCTGAGACCGACGGGTCTCGGATGGTCCCCCGCATGATCATCGCCGCGGTGATCCTGGCGACGTTCTTCGTCGTGGAGTTGGCCACCTCGTTGTCGATCAACTCGATGGCGTTGCTGGCCGATGCCGGGCACATGCTGACCGACGTTGTCGCCGTGTTCATGGGCCTGGGCGCCGTGGTCCTGGCCCAGCGCGGCAGCTCGTCGCCCTCGCGGACGTACGGCTGGCATCGCGCGGAGGTGTTCACCGCGGTGGCCAACGCCGCGCTGCTCATCGGGGTCGCGGTGTTCATCTTCTACGAGGCCGTCCAGCGCCTCAGCGAGGCCCCCTCGGTCCCCGGCATGCCGATGATCGTGGTCGCGCTGGCCGGGCTGGCCGCCAACTTCGTGGTGGCGCTGCTGCTGCGCTCACACTCGTCGCAGAGCCTGGCGGTCAAGGGCGCCTACATGGAGGTGATCGCCGACACCGTCGGCAGCCTGGGCGTGCTGATCGCGGGCGTGGTCACCGTCACGACGCATTGGCCCTACGCCGACGTCGTGGTGGCCGTGCTGGTTGCGCTGTGGGTGCTGCCGCGGGCCATCTCGCTGGCGCGCGATGCCCTGCGCATCCTGTCTGAGTCTTCACCGGCCCACATCGACGTCGACGAGCTGCGGTCCGCGCTGGGTGCCGTCGACGGCGTGACCGAAGTGCACGACCTGCATGTGTGGACGCTTTCGCCCGGCAAGGACATGTGCACCGCACACCTGACCAGTGCCGCCGACTCCGCCCGGGTGCTCCACGACGCCCGCGCGGTGCTGTCGGCCCGCGGACTGGATCACGCCACGGTCCAGATCGAGTGCCCGGACGGAACCGGGCACTGCGAGGAAGCCTGCTAAAGGCCCAGCGCTTTGCGGGCCGTCGGATCGCAGTCGTCGAGCAGATCCAGGCAACGCTGATACTCGGGGGTCTCGCCGATGGCGTCGGCGGCCCGCGCCAATGCCGCCACGCAGCGCAGGAAGCCCCGGTTGGGCTCATGCGCATAGGGCACCGGGCCGAAACCCTTCCAGCCGTTTCGCCGCAGCTGGTCCAGGCCGCGGTGGTAGCCGGTGCGGGCGTACGCGTAGGCCGTGACGGCCTTGTCTTCGGTCAGCGCCTCTTCGGCAAGTGCCGCCCACGCCGCCGACGCCGACGGATGCGCGGCGGCGACGATGCTCGGGTGCTCGTTGGCGCGTAGTTGCGCCTCGGCGTCGCTATCCCCGGGCAGCAGGATCGGTTTCGGTCCAAGGAGATCTCCCATAGAGGTCATGGTTTCTATTTTGCCGTCCCCCGGGGGCGGGTCGCTAAGCTCCACTCATGCCTAATGCACCCGAGCCCGACCGAGGCGGTACGCCGAAGCGGCCTGGGTTCGATCCACGCGAATCTTGGGGCGAGCCAAGCGGCCAACGGGCCGCCGAACCCCACGATGAGGAAACCGAAGACCAACCGCTGGTGCCCCGCGACACCGAGACCGAGACCGTGGTGATCAACAGAACCGATCCGGACAACGATCCCGAAGCGGATCCGGAAGGCCAGCGCGAGCGTCGATTCACTGCCCCGGGCTTCGACGCGAAGGAAACCACGGTCATCACCACCAGCTCGGAGCCCGCCACCGAAGTATTACCGTCGCCGCCGGGACCGGAAGGCGCCACGGCGCAGCTGGGCGCTGTCCCGAAAGCCGCCGTGCCACAATCCATTCCGCCTCGACCCGGAGCAAAGCCGCCGACATCTAGGCAATTCAACTGGGGCTGGGTGCTGGCGCTGGTCCTGATCGTGCTGGCGTTGGCGGCGATCGCGATCCTGGGCACCGTGCTGCTGACCCGCAGCAAACACGCGAAAACCTCTGAGGAAGACCGGGTTCGGCACACCATCCACGAATATGACGTCGCGGTGCAACGGGGCGATCTGACCGCGTTGCGCGGCATGACGTGCGGGACCGCCCGCGACGGGTATGTGGATTACGACGAAAACGCGTGGCAGGAGACCTACCAGCGCGTCGCGGCGGCCAAGCAATATCCGGTGATCGCCAGCATCGACCAGGTCGTCGTCAACGGCCAGCACGCCGAGGCGAACATCACCACGTTCATGGCGTACGACCCGTCGCTCCGCTCGACGCGCGGCATTGACCTGCAGTACCGCGACGACCAGTGGAAGATCTGCCAGTCCCCCAGCGGCTAGGTTCTCGCCCGGCGACGATCTCGTGTGCCGAGCGTGCGACGAGCCGCACGTTCGGTGTCGAATGTGCGGCCAGCCGCACATTCGACACCGTGCCGCAGCGGTGCCCCATCGGCTAGGCGATCGACTTTCCGGCGCAGTGCAAGTCGTTGCAGGCCTCGATCACCCGCTCGGTCATGCCCGCCTCGGCCTTCTTGAGGTAGCTGCGCGGGTCGTAGACCTTCTTGTTGCCCACTTCGCCGTCGACCTTGAGCACGCCGTCGTAGTTGGCGAACATGTGGCCGGCCAGCGGCCGGGTGAACGCGTACTGGGTGTCGGTGTCGACGTTCATCTTCACCACGCCGTAGCGCAGCGCCTCCTCGATCTCTGACTTCAGCGAGCCGGAGCCGCCGTGGAAGACGAAGTCGAACGGCTTGGCGCCATCGGGCAGCCCGAGCTTGGCGGCCGCGACCTTTTGGCCCTGGTCCAGGATGTCGGGGCGCAGCTTGACGTTGCCGGGCTTGTAGACGCCGTGCACGTTGCCGAAGGTGGCGGCCAGCAGGTACGTGCCGTGCTCACCGTGGCCCAGTGCGTCGATGGTCTTCTCGAAGTCCTCCGGGGTGGTGTACAGCTTGTCGTCGATGGCGCCCTCGACGCCGTCTTCCTCGCCGCCCACCACGCCGATCTCGACCTCGAGGATGATCTTGGCGGCCGCGGCCGTCTTGAGCAGCTCCTTGGCGATGGCGAGGTTCTCGTCGATCGGCACCGCCGACCCGTCCCACATGTGCGACTGGAACAACGGGTTCTTGCCGGCGGCCACCCGCTCCGCCGAGATGGCCAGCAGCGGCCGCACGTAGCTGTCCAGCTTGTCCTTGGGGCAGTGGTCGGTGTGCAGTGCGACGTTGATCGGGTATCTGGCCGCGATGCTGCGGGTGAACTTGGCCAGCGCCACCGCGCCGGCCACCATGTCTTTGACCCCCAGCCCCGAGGCGAACTCCGCCCCACCGGTGGAGAACTGGATGATGCCGTCGCTGCCGGCGTCGGCGAACCCTTTGATGGCGGCGTTGACCGTCTCCGAAGAGGTGCAGTTGATGGCCGGGAAGGCGTACGAGTTCTCCTTGGCCCGCCCCAGCATCTCGGCGTAGACCTCGGGCGTTGCGATGGGCATGGGCTCCTCCTGACGGCTGGTCCCCTCAGTATCGCAACACCACGCTGGCCGCGCTTTTTAGGAGCCGGTTAACGAGTCCCGGTATGTTGTGACGTCATGAGCACCGCCGTGATGGCCTCGGGGAGCATCCTCGACCCGATGTTCTGGATCGGTCCCCAGGGCCTGTTCGCGGCTGCGGTGTTGCCGACCATCCTGGTGATCGTTTTCGTCGAGACCGGTCTGCTGTTCCCGCTGCTGCCTGGCGAGTCGCTGCTGTTCACGGGCGGGTTGCTGGCCGCACACGGGACGCTCAATATCTGGGTGCTGGCGCCCTCCGTCGCGCTGGTGGCGATCCTCGGTGACCAGACCGGATATTTCATCGGGCGACGGATCGGCCCTGCGCTGTTCAAGAAGGAAGATTCCCGGTTCTTCAAGAAGCACTACGTGACGGAGTCACACGCCTTCTTCGAAAAGTACGGACCGTGGGCGATCATCCTGGCCCGGTTCATGCCGTTCGTGCGGACGTTCACTCCGGTGGTGGCGGGCGTGTCCTACATGCGTTACCCGGTGTATCTGGCGTTCGACATCGTCGGCGGCGTCCTCTGGGGTGGCGGCGTGACGTTGGCCGGCTACTTCCTGGGCAACATCCCGTTCGTGCACCAGAACCTGGAAAAGATCATCCTGGGCATCCTGTTCGTGTCGCTCTTGCCGGCGTTTATCGCGACCTGGCGCGGGTTCCAGGGACGCCGGCGAGCGGCCAAGGAGGGTCCGGAGCGGATGCCGGTCCCCGACTGAGCGGCCGGCCCCTGCCAGTTCACGCGACGATGAAATCGCAGCCGGTGTTGCCGCGGACATCGGCGACCGTTACCCCGGGATGCAGTTCGGTGAGGATTAGTCCGCGCTGCGGGTCGACGTCGAACACACACAGGTCGGTGATAATCATGTCCACCACGCCTTTTCCTGTGATAGGCAGCGTGCATTCCTTGAGAATCTTCGGGCTGCCGTCTCTGGCGGTGTGATCCATCACGACGATCACCCGCTTGACCCCCGACACCAGGTCCATCGCACCGCCCGGTCCTTTGACCATCTTGCCCGGGACCATCCAGTTGGCCAGGTCGCCGTTCTCGGCCACCTCCAGGCCGCCGAGGATGGAAAGGTCGATATGGCCGCCGCGGATCATCGCGAAGGAGTCGGCGCTGTTGAAGAAGCTGGAGCCGCGGATCGTGGTGATGGTCTGTTTGCCGGCGTTGATGAGGTCGGGGTCGACTTGGTCGTCGGCCGGATACGCCCCGATCCCGAGCAGTCCGTTCTCGGATTGCAGCGTCACGTTGATGTCGTCGGGAATGAAGTTGGCCACCGACGTCGGGATCCCGATACCCAGGTTCACGTAGTAGCCGTCGCGCAGTTCTCGGGCAGCACGCTTGGCCATGAGTTCGCGGATGGGGCTGTCGTTCTTGACCGCGGCGCCGCGGGTGGTGCGGAATTCGATCCGCTTCTCGTAGCCGGGTCCCTCGATGATTCGGTCCACGTAGATCCCGGGGGTGTGGATCAGATCGGGATCCAACTCGCCGACCTCGACCAGCTCTTCGACCTCGGCCACGGTTACGTTGCCGCAGGTGGCGATCATCGGATTGAAGTTGCGCGCCGTCTCCCGGTAGACGAGATTGCCCGCCGTGTCGCCCTTCCATGCCTTGACGATCGCGACATCGGCGCGGATACCCTCCTCCAGCACATATTCGGTGCCGTCGAAGACCCGGATGTCCTTGCCGTCGGCGAGTTGCGTGCCGAAGGCGGTGCGCGTGTAGAAGCCCGGAATCCCTGCGCCGCCGGCCCGCAACTTCTCGGCCAGGGTGCCTTGGGGGGTGAGCGCGAGGTCTAGCTCGCCGGCCAGCACCTGGCGCTCGAATTCCTTGTTCTCCCCCACGTAGGAGGCGATTACCTTTTTGACCTGCCGCCCCCTGAGCAACAGACCCATGCCGAAATCGTCGACGCCGGCATTGTTTCCGACGATCGTCAGGTCTTTAACGCCGCTGTCCACCAGGGCCTGGATCAGATTCTCTGGGATACCGCACAGCCCGAATCCGCCGGCGGCGATGGTGATGCCGTCCCTAAGCAGGCCTCGCAAAGCCGACTCGGCGTCGGGGTGGACTTTGGAAACGGTCATCGAAATCTCCTCAAAACGCTAGCCAATCACCGGTCGCCTGGCGTCAGGGCGGTGACGCTACAGGCGGCCTCCATCAGCATCCAGCCCGACAGTTGCACCGACAGATCCCGTTCGGCGACGGCGGAAGGGAACACCGCGCCCCCAACCAACTCCGCCTCTGGGCCGCCCGTGGTGGGCAGCTCCGCTTCGCGGTCCCAGAACGCGCCGAACAGCGGCAGCCCGTTCACCGTTTGCCGATAGTCCCACGCCGATTTCGCGCTGGCGAGCACGACGGCGCGGGCGGTGTCGCGAGCCACGGCATCGTCGGCGGAGTCGCCCGGAAGCGTGGTGGCGACCAGCGCGAGGTACCGGGCGGTGACGCCGGCGAACAGGCCGCCGTCCCCGCCGCCGCTGCCCTGCAACACACCTGAGGGCGCCATGTGCTCGTTGACCGCAGCAACCAGCCGATGCACCCGTGCCGCGTGCCGGGCCCTGACTTCGGCGCCGGTGCGCGCGGCGAGCTCGGTTTCCAGGCCCAGCACCACGCCCTGGCAGTAGGTGTACTGCGCGCGAACCAGCGAGCCGGCCTTGATGCCGTCGAACACCAGGTGCGTCTCCGGGTCGATCAACGTGCGGTCGATCCAGTCGGCCATCTGCCCGGCGCGCTTGAGCCGGTCACCATAGCTGTCCGAGTAGCGGGCGAGGAAGATTCCCGCCGGGCCGTTGGCCGGAGCGTTGAAGAACTGGTCTTCCTTACGCCACGGGATGCCGCCGCCGTCCTCGGGCACCCACGCCTTGACGAACTGGTCACACAGCTTGGGCAGTGCACGGCGGCGCTCGACGCCGGCGATCCGGCCGGCACGTTCCAGAGCCAGCGCCAGCCACGCCATGTCGTCGTAATAGTTATTCGTCCACGAGAAGTTGTTACGTATCCGGTGGGAACGGACTTGCTGGTTGATCTTGGTGTGCCTGTCCGGCTGCGGGTCGCGCAGCTGGGCATCGACCAGGCAATCCAGCAGATGCGCCTGCCACCAGTAGTGCCACGTCCCGAACATCCGGTCCCGCCGCGCCGCCGGCCAGGCCACCACTCCCAACTGGGTGCCCGGAAGCAACCACAGCCGTTTCAGGTGCCGCTGCGCCACAGCGGCTTCGGAACTGGCTGCCCGGTTGACCCAAAGCTGATCCATACCTGTCGATCCTGCCTTAGCGCGCCACCGGCATCCGCGTCTACCACCGTCGAATATGCATCAGAGGCAGGATATTCACCTCGAGTTCCCGCCGTCAGCGCGCACTCAAAGCCGTCAGCGCACTCTCGCCGGAAGCCAACGCGAGGAACAGGTCGTACAGTCCGCTCAGCGAATGCGCCGGCAGGAACAGGTCGCAGTAAGGCAGCGCCGCGGCCATCGAACCGGCCAGCGGCTGGAATTCGCTCTGCGCCGCACGTGGATTGAGCCAGACCAACAGCTCGGCACGCCGACGCAGCCGGGCCATGGCGTGGCCGAGCACCTCGGGGGGATCGCTGTCCCATCCGTCGGAAGCGATGACGACCACCGCGCCGCGCAGCGCGTTGCCGTGCGGCGGGGTCAGCAGGGCACCGACACTGCGACCGATGAACGTGCCGCCGTACCGGTCGGTGACCCGTGCGTTGGCTCGCTGGAGCGCCACCTCGGCCGAGCGGTGTGACAGCACCGAGGTGAGCCGGGTCAGCGACGTCGAGAACGCGAAGACTTCGGGGTGGATCCGCGCCTGGCGCAGCGCCGCCGCCCGCATCAAATGCAGATAGATCGCGGCGTAGGGCTGCATCGAGCGGCTCAGGTCGCACACCAGGACGACGCGGCGCGGCCGGCGACGAGGTCGGGTCCGCGCCAGGATCACCGACTCCCAGCCGGTGGCCCGCGACGCGTTCATCGTCGCCCGCAGGTCGATCCGCTTGCCGCCCGCGCTGGGCTCGAAGCGCAGGCTGCGGCGCCGGGGCCAGCGCTGCACGGACGCCTCCAGCCAGGAACCGAGCACACGTAAGTCTTCGGGATCGAACCGGTCAAACGGTTCGTCGGCCAGTGCGGCGATGCGACTGGGCAGGACGTCGAACACCAGCCTGCCCGGTTCCGTACGGTCGTCCCGCTGGGTGGTGATCCGGGTGGCCCAGGGCAGGGTCTGGGTGGCAGCCGATCGACCGCCGGGCCGGCGCAGCGTGCCCGCCGCGGGAGTTTTGGGACCCGGAAGGGGCAGCACCGGCCCGCGGCCTGTTGCGCCGTCGGGCGAGGTCGTGTCAACCGGCCCGAACACCGAGGTGAAGACGGCGTCGAAGGCGCTCAGATCTTCCATCCGGTTGACCAGGGTCAGCCTGGCCGCCCAATACAGCGCCACCGTGGTGTCGGGCACCAGCAGTCGCAGCGCCTGGACGAAAGTGGCCTGGCCATTGGCGGACACCAGCACCCCAACGCCGCGCAGCCGCGCCACCAGGGCGGCCGCGAACGCCGCCAAGTCGACGCCCCGCAACATCCATGGCGTATTCACGAAGCGCTAACG
>DASSGQ010000166.1:0-3803 GCA_035693385.1 Mycobacterium sp. | reverse complement strand
GTCGGGCCGTGCAGCACGATGCCGGACAGGATGGCGCCCATCGCGTGTTCGCGAATCCCGAAGTGCAGCGTGCGGCCGTACCAGTGCGCGTTGTAGTCGCTGGTCGAAATGGACGGTGGACCAAAGGAATCCACGCCCTTCATGGTGGTGTTGTTGCTGCCCGCCAGGTCGGCCGAACCGCCCCACAACTCGGGCAGTTTCGGACCCACCGCCGACAGCACCTCACCGGACGCCGCGCGGGTGGCCAGCGCCTTGGACCCGGGTTCCCAGTGCGGAATGTCCGCGTCCCAGCCGTCGGGCAGCTGCTGCGCGAGCAGCCGGTCCAGCAGGGCTTTGCGCTCGGGTTCGCGTTGCGCCCAGGCCTCGAAGTCGGCTTGCCAGCTCTCGTGGGCCTCCTTGCCGCGGGCCACCAGTCCCCGGGTGTGGGTGATGACGTCCTCGCGCACCTCGAACGTCTTGTCGGGATCGAACCCGAGGATGCGCTTGACGGCGGCGACCTCCTCGTCGCCCAGGGCCGCGCCGTGCGCCTTGCCGGTGTTCATCAACTTGGGTGCCGGGTAGCCGATGATGGTGCGCAGCGCGATGAACGACGGCCGGTCGGTGGCGGCTTTCGCGTTGGCGATGGCCTCCTCGATGCCGACGACGTTCTCGCCGCCCTCGACCTCTTGGACGTGCCAGCCGTAGGCGCGGTAGCGCGCGGCGGTGTCCTCACACAGCGCGATGTTGGTGTCGTCCTCGATCGAGATCTGGTTGTGGTCGTAGAACACGATGAGATTGCCCAGCTGCTGCACGGCCGCCAGCGACGACGCCTCGGACGTCACGCCTTCTTCGATGTCCCCGTCGGAGGCGATCACGTAGATGTGGTGGTCGAAGGGACTGGTTCCCGGTTCGGCGTCGGGATCGAACAGGCCGCGCTCGTAGCGTGACGCCATCGCCATCCCAACCGCGGATGCCAGGCCCTGACCGAGAGGCCCGGTGGTGATCTCGACGCCCCTGGTGTGCCGGAACTCCGGGTGTCCGGGAGTCTTGGATCCCCAGGTGCGCAGCGATTCGATGTCGGACAGCTGCAGCCCGAAGCCGCCGAGGTAGAGCTGTATGTACAGGGTCAGGCTGCTGTGCCCGGCTGACAGCACGAACCTGTCACGGCCCAGCCAGTGCGTGTCATTGGGGTCGTGGCGCATCGCGCGCTGAAACAGCGTGTACGCCAGCGGGGCCAGGCTCATCGCCGTCCCAGGGTGCCCGTTGCCGACCTTTTGCACCGCGTCGGCCGCCAGCACCCGGACGGTGTCGACAGCAGCCGAATCGATCTCGGCCCAGTCGTCAGGGTGGTGGGGTTGAGTCAGAGTGGAGATCTCTTCGAGTGTGGTCACAGCCTCAGTCCTTGGGTCATCGAGCTGATATTGCTCACCCTAATGCGGGAGTGCCGGCTCTTGCAGCGCAGAATTTCGGGTACCCGCGGCCGGCCGCTGTCAAAAATTACGCGTTGGCTGCTCACGCTTTGCAATCGGTCCCGTGACGCGGCAAAAATCTGCGGGAATCTACCCTGCGGGCTGGCCACCGCCGGTACGCGGTCTACCATCGTGCGTAGTAGATGATGCGCGATGCTGCGACCCCGAGGAGTTAATGCGTGAGCGTTCGCGGGCGCGTCGCGCCGAGCGGAGTACCAAGCCGAGTGCGTGGCACGGTGCTGGCTTATCTGGCGTTGACCAAGCCGCGGGTCATTGAGCTGCTGCTGGTCACCGCGATACCCGCGATGCTGCTCGCCCATCGGGGCACCGTGAATCCGTTGCTGATCCTGAACACGTTGGTCGGCGGGATGCTGGCCGCGGGCGGTGCCAACACGCTCAACTGCGTGGCCGACGCCGACATCGACAAGGTGATGAAGCGGACCGCGCGCCGGCCGCTGGCACGGGCCGCGGTCCCGACCCGTAACGCCCTGGTGCTGGGAGTGCTGCTCAGCGTGGGCTCGTTCTTCTGGTTGTGGTGGACGACCAACCTGCTGTCGGGCCTGCTGGCCATCGCCACCATCGCGTTTTACGTGTTCGTTTACACGCTGTTGCTCAAACGCCGCACGTCGCAAAACGTCGTGTGGGGCGGTGCGGCCGGCTGCATGCCGGTGATGATCGGCTGGTCGGCCGTCACCGGCACGATCGGCTGGCCGGCGTTGGTGATGTTCGCGATCATCTTCTTCTGGACGCCGCCGCACACCTGGGCGCTCGCGATGCGCTACAAGGACGACTACAAACGGGCGGGCGTCCCGATGCTGCCCGCGGTGGCGACCGAGCGCGAGGTCACCAAGCAGATCCTGATCTACACCTGGTTGACCGTGGTGGCGACGCTGGCGCTGGCGCTGGCGACGGGGTGGCTTTATGCGGCCGTCGCCCTGCTGGCCGGGGTGTGGTTCTTGACGATGGCGCATCAGCTCTATGCCGGGGTGCGCGCCGGCGAGCCGGTCAAGCCGCTGCGACTGTTCCTGCAGTCGAACAACTACCTGGCGGTAGTGTTCTGCGCGTTGGCGGTCGACTCGGTCATCGCGTTGCCGACGCTGCTCTGAGGCGTCAAGTCACATTTGCCCCGTGCGTCTCTCCGGGAGGCGGCACATTTTTTGCCCACCTCACAGCGACTTCGAACGGCGGGCGAGCAAGTCGCTGTGAGGTGGGCAAAAAGTCGGGTGCCCACCCCGCAGAGACTGCTGTGGCTGCCGTGACGGATCTACGGCAGCAGCACGATCGAGCCGGCCGTCTTGCGGCCCTGCAGGTCCAGGTGGGCCCGAGCCGCTTCGGCGAGCGGATAGCGACCCCCGACTTCGATCGTGATGGCGCCGCTGGAGATCGCGTCGAACAGTTCGGTTGCCCGCCAAGTGAACTCGTCGCCGGTACGGATGAAGTGCGCCAACGAGGGCCTGGTCAGGAACACCGAGCCCGCGGCGTTGAGGCGCTGCGGGTCAAGGGGCGGAACGGGTCCGCTGGCGGCGCCGAACAGTGCCAGGGTGCCGCGCACGGCGAGGCTGGCCAGGCTGGCGTCAAAGGTGGTCGCGCCCACGCCGTCGTACACCGCGGCCACCCCGGCGCCCCCGGTCAACGCGCGAACCTGCTGCCCGAACTCGAGAGCGTCGTCGGGGTAGGAGAGCACCTCGGCGGCGCCCGCCTCCTTCGACATCCGTGCCTTGTCCGGGGTGGACACGGTGGTGATGACCCGGACGCCCAGAAGGGCGGCCCACTGCGTCAGGATCAGTCCGACGCCGCCGGCGCCGGCATGCACCAGGACCGCGTCGCCGCTCTGCACCGGATAGACCGACTTGAGCAGATAATGCGCGGTCAGGCCCTTCAACAGCACCGAAGCCGCCACATCCGACGTCACATTGTCTGGCACCTTTGCGGTCAAAGCCGCTGGGGCAGTGGAGAATTCGGCGTAGCCGCCGGACGCGGTGGCGGTCACCACCCGGTCGCCCGCGCGGAATCCGTCGACCCCCTCGCCGGTGGATACGACCTTGCCGGCCATCTCGGAGCCGATGATGAACGGCAACTCTCGGGGGTACTGGCCGGTGCGGAAGTAGGTGTCGATGTAGTTGACGCCGATGGCCTCGGCCTTGATCAGCACCTCGCCCGGGCCCGGTACGGGTTGTGCTGTGTCGACGTAGCGCAGTACCTCGGGGCCGCCGGTTTCGATGATCTGGATTGCGAACATGTGGTTATCATGCCCGTGCATGAAACTCGCCCGGCCGGACGTCTTCCATCCCCGCCTCGTGTTGGCGGGTTGTCGAGGGCATGTCGCCGGTGACGGAGACGACGCCGGGCTGCTGG
>DASSGQ010000165.1:0-5350 GCA_035693385.1 Mycobacterium sp. | reverse complement strand
GTCCAAGACGTCGGAATGCCGTGCCGCGATGGCCACTTCGGCGCCTGCCTGGACGTAGGCCAGCGCAACTTTCTTGCCGATACCACTGGACGCCCCGGTCACCAGAGCCCTCTTGCCATGCAAATCGAACAAGCCCAACACGTTCATGCGCTAACCCCATCCAGACGACTGATCCGTAAACCGAAACACGTTCTAGTGTGTCCGCTATGGGCAAATTCAGCAGGGCCGAAATCGAGCAAGCCTTGGGGAACTACACGGCCGTGGTGGAGGGGTGCAGCGGGTCGGGCGACTGGCGCCCTTTTGCCGACCTTTTCACCGAGGATGTGGTCTACACCGAGCATCACTACGGCGTCTTTCACGGGCGGGAGGCGGTCCGGGACTGGATTGTGGCGGTGATGAAACCGTTCCCGCACATGCGCTTTCCCAACGACTGGGTTGCCTACGACGAGGACAACGACGCCGTCGTCGTGCTGGTCAAGAACCTGCTTGACCACCCGACCGACCCGAATGGAGAGCCGTTCTGGTTCCCGAACTGGACCCGGCTCGTCTACGCCGGTGACGGCCTGTTTTCCAGCGAGGAAGACATCTACAACCCGAACCGCGACGCGCCCCGTGTGATCGCCGCGTGGATGCAGGCCGGCGGCGAGCTCGCCTCGACCGAGATCCTGGCGCCCAAGACGTAGCGCTTCGGGGTGTCAGTCATCACCCAACCGGCACCCGCCCGCGGCGGCGCGACCGGACCGCCGCCAGGGCCTGCTGCCACGCGAGCATCGTCGAGGCCTTCAGGTGCGCCGGCTTGACGCTGTCCCTGGACAGCAGCGCGGTGGCAGCGGCTTTCGTGGTCGCCGATGCCTTCGACAGGTGGCCGGAGTCGTAGGGGGGCTGCGGGTCGTATTCGATGGCGAGCTGAATCGCCTTCGCGCGGCCTTCGCCGCCGAGCTGCCCGGCCAGCCACAGCGCGAGGTCGAGGCCGGCGGACACGCCCGCAGCGGTGACGATGTCACCCTGGCGCACGATGCGCTCGTCGGCGACGGGAACGGCCCCGAACGCCTTCAGCATCGGCACGACCAGCCAGTGTGACGTCGCGCGCCGGCCCTCCAGCAGGCCGGCGGCCGCAAGGATCACCGAGCCCGAACACACCGACGTCGTCCAGCTGGCGGTCCGGTGGGCCCGACGCAGCCAGTCGAGCAGCGCCTCGTCACGTGCATGCACCGGGGTCGACGGGCCGCCGGGCACCAGAATCACGTCGGGCGAAGGGGTTTCGGCCAGCGAGTGGGTGGCGCCGACGACCAGCACACCGGAGTCGGCGGTGATCGGTCCGGTTTCATGCCACACGAACCGCACCTCGGCGCCGGGCAGGTTACGCAGCACCTCGTACGGGCCGATCATGTCCAGCGCGGTGAATCCGGGGTAGGCCACGAAGGCGATCTGGGTCATCTTGGACATCGGTGTCGTCCTCTCTGGTTACGCGAAAGCCTTGCGGTATTGGTCCGGCGAAATGCCGACGCGGCGAATGAAGTTGCGCCGCATGGTTTCCGCGGTCCCGAAGCCGCACCGGGCGGCGATCGCGACCACGGTGTCGTCGGTCTCTTGCAACTGCCGGCGCGCGGCTTCGGTTCGGATGCGTTCGACGTAGTGGCCGGGCGCCTCACCGACCTCGTCGGTGAACACCCGCGTGAAATGGCGCGGGCTCATCGCCGCCCGGCGGGCCAGCTCGCCGATGCTGTGCGGGCCGCCCGGTTGCGCCTCGATCACCTCCTGCACTTCGCGGATCGAGGTCCGTTTGGCGCGTGGCATCCATACCGGCGCCGCGAATTGCGTCTGCCCGCCGGGGCGGCGCAAATACAGCACCAGCCAGCGGGCGACCGTCTGCGCGACCTCGGTGCCGTGGTCGTCCTCCACGAGCGAGAGCGCGAGGTCGATTCCCGCGGTGACACCGGCGGCCGTCCACACCGTGTCCGAGCTGCGGACGAAGATCGGGTCGGGATCGACGTCGACGGTGGGGAACTCGCGCGCCAGTCGCCCGGCGAACGCCCAGTGCGTCGTCACCCGCCGGCCGTCCAGCAGTCCCGCCTCGGCGGCCAGAAACGCACCGGTGCAGACGGTGACAATGCGGCGGGCGGTTGCGGCGACCCTGGTGATCCACGCCAACAGCTCGGGGTCGCACCGCGCGGCGTCGACACCACCGCCGCCGGGCAGCACGACGGTGTCGATCTGGTCGCCCGGTTGCGGCAGCGGCTTCGCCAGGAAAGCCAGGCCGGTCGCGGTGGTGACCGGTTGGCCGTCGACCGACGCCATCACGACGTCGTATCCGCCGCCGGTCAGCAGCGACGCACCGGTGAAGACGTCGTGGGGCCCCACCACGTCGAGCGCCTGAACGCCCGGAAAGCCGACGATCACCACTTTGCGGGTCACCGTCTTAGTGTTGGCCGGACCGGCGCGTGGCGTCTACGTCGGGTACCCCACCATTTAGGACATGCGGACCTGACCCGAAGCCGCCGCGCCGGCCTTGGCAGACTGTGCGCATGGCACAGATAACCTTGCGTGGAAACCCGATCAACACAGTCGGCGAGCTTCCTGCCGTCGGATCTCCGGCCCCAGCCTTCAACTTGACCGGCGCCGACCTGGGCGCTCTCAGCAGCGAGCAGTTCAGCGGTAAGCCCGTGTTGCTGAACATCTTTCCGTCGGTGGACACCCCGGTATGCGCGACGAGCGTGCGGACCTTCAACGAGCGCGCCGCCGGAAGCGGCGCCGCGGTGGTGTGCGTGTCGAAGGATCTGCCGTTCGCCCAGAAGCGATTCTGCGGGACGGAGGGCATCGAGAACGTCACGACGGCGTCGGCATTCCGCGACAGCTTCGGCGAGGACTACGGCGTCAGCATCGTCGACGGCCCGATGGCCGGGTTGCTCGCCCGCGCCGTCGTGGTGATCGGCCCCGACGGGAACGTCGCGTACGCGCAACTGGTGCCGGAAATCGCGCAGGAGCCCGACTACGACGCGGCGCTGGCGGCGCTGGGCTAACGCCCGCTGCTGGCCTAGCCGCCTACGGCCTACCGCGAACGTGCGTGTCTGTACGACGACACGCCGCCGCACGCGTACAACTGCGCACGCTCGATCGAGCTAATTTGCTTGCGGTGTACGGAAAACGGTCTCGGCCAGCATGCGCCGGCACCACGCCTGATAAGCCTCTGTGCTCCAACCGTCGCGGTGTGTTATCCGCAAATAGGTCTCGACGCTGCAAAGCACTACCCCCGTCTCGACGAGTTCGTCGAACGGCACGTCGCAACGAAGCCATCCGCGGTCGCGAAACACGTCGAGGACTCGTCGGACCTGCCCGCTGATCCCGGCGAAGAACTCGTTCAGGTACCGATCCAACTCAGGGTCGGAATTAGCGCCGCCAAATAGCGCGGGCGCCAGTTTCGCGGTCCCCTTGTGTACGTCCGTAACGAACGCGACAGCAAAGTCGAGCGCTTCGTGCGGGTCCTCGATGGCGATCAGTTTGCGGCCGACATCCAGGTTGAGAATGTTTTCTTCGCCACTCACGCCAACTCCGGCGAACTCGGCGGCGGCGATCAAGAGGGCAGCCTTGGGCCCCTGGCCCTGGACCGTCTCGGTCGAAACACCGGCCGCAGCCGCTATTTTCGCCAACGTGGTGCGCGCGTAACCGTCGGCGGCGAACAGCTGCGCGGCGGCCGCGACCACCCGTGACCGCGTCTGCTCCGCCTGCTGCTGACGCAGCTCGGACCGGTAGGTTCGCGTCTGTGTCGATATTGACTCCGGTGTCACAGTAATGAATACTACCATTACTTAGCTAACGGCGATCCCGGGGGTGCAGCAGTGTCATCCATCATCGTTGCCAGCATCCCCGTCCACGGGCACGTCGCGCCGCTGCTGACGGTGGCCGAAAACTTCGTCAAGCGCGGCGATTACGTACGGTTCGTGACCGGCTCGCGTTACGCCGACAAGGTCGCGGCCACGGGAGCGACCTTTGTGCCGTTGCCCGCCGAGGCCGACTTCGACGACCAGAATTTATTCGAGAGCTTTCCCGAACGCGTAAACCTCAAGGGCATCAATGCGATCGCCTTCGATGTCGAGAATGTCTTTGCGCGCCCCGCCAAGGCCCAGTACGAGACGCTCATGACGGCCGTTGCGGCACAGTCCGCCGACGTCGTGCTCGCTGAGCCTTGCTTTTTCGGCGCTACGTTCATGCTCGAGCACCCACGTTCAACGCGCCCCGCGGTCGTCATGTGCTCGGTGATCCCGCTTTTCATCGACAGCCGCGACACCGCACCCTACGGCATGGGGTTGCGGCCGGCCCGCGTGCTCAATCGTCAGCGCAATGCCGTTCTGGCTGCAGTGAGCCGTCGAGCGTTAGGACGGGCCTACCAACTCTTCGACGACATGCACGAAGAGGTGCACGGCAAAGCCATGCCAGGAACCATGGCCGATTGGGGCCGCCGTGCCGACGCCATCGTGCAGTTCAGCGTTCCCTCATTTGAGTACCCCAGGTCCGATGTACCCGCCAACCTGCACTACATCGGACCATTGTCGGCCAGCGGCTTCGAGACACCGTTGCCGGAGTGGTGGGGCGATCTTGACGGGACGCGGCCCATCGTCCATGTCACTCAGGGCACGGTCGCGAACACCGACTACGACCAGGTCATCGCGCCGACGCTGCGTGCGCTCGCCGAGGACGACGTCCTGGTCGCGGTCGCAACGGGCGGCCGGCCGCTGGACGCGCTGCCCCCGTTGCCGCCGAACGCACGCGCGGCCATGTATCTGCCATACGACGAATTACTGCCACGCACATCGGTTTACGTGACCAACAGCGGCTACGGCGGCGTGCAGTGCGCGCTACGCTACGGCGTGCCGATCGTCGCCACAGGCGGTAAAGAAGACAAACCGGAGGTAGGCGCTCGCATCGCATGGTCGGGCGTCGGGCGGCGCATCAGAACCGAACGACCGACACCACGTGCGCTGCGCCGCGAGATTTTCGCGGTGCTGAATCAGCCGCGCTACCGCCAAGCCAGCCGGCGCATCGCGGCCGACATGGCGGCCGCCCCAGGCTTCGCGGGCCTAGCGGACGTCGTTGATCGGTTGTCCGCGGCCCAAGTCGATCCGTCGTGGCGGCCGGCACCTCTCGGCACCCGGTCCACATCCGCGTGATGATGTCGGCCGCCGGGCGGGAGGTCGTCGATGACGCGTCGACCTTGTCAGCCTCGGCCGCGCGGGTCGATCAGGTCACGGAAACTTGCCGCGGGGTAAACGGAGGCGCCCAAATTTGCGACGCGGTTGGTTAGTTCCTTGTCCGATGTCACCACATGAATTTCGTGCGGCCGGGCGTCGGCTCG
>DASSGQ010000164.1:0-6248 GCA_035693385.1 Mycobacterium sp. | reverse complement strand
GTCGGCGGTGCGGACGTCGTTTTCGTAGAACTCCAGTGTGCGGCGGCCGTCCGTGTACCACAGGATCCGCTCTTTGTTGAGGTTGGCGAACGTAAAGTACTCGAGCGTTATGCCGCCACCGGTGAGGTCGTATCGCGATGCTTCCATCGCGATCTTCGATGTGATTCCGAGCTCTATCACTACGAACTTGAATCCCGCCGCCTCGAGCAGGCCGATCAGATCGCCAAGTTCCATTTGATATGCCGCGTCTGACAGTTCGTTCGAGTAAACGGTGTGGGTTCGGCTACCGTCGGCAACGATCGTTCTGTACTCGACGAGGTCGGCTCCGCCAGGCTTAGTGATGGTGACAGGGAGGTCGAAGAACTTCATCTCGGAGATGATGGCGTCGATTTTGCGGGCGACATCTTGAGGCAGCGCCGCAGTATCGACGGGCCCGAGCCTTTCTGCTTGACCTATCAATCCACCGCATCGTTCGATCGTGATTTCCATCGTCGTTCTCCCTCTCAGGTGCGTACTGGCGGCAACAGCGTGTCAGCTCCGACGCCACTGCACCCGAGTAGTGGACTACGCGACTTAACAGGTCGCCGGCCGTCTAGGATGCGTAGCCGGTTACGACCCATGCGAATATCTGATTGCAGAATTCGCAACTGTTAGGGCTGCCGCCTGCATTTTTGTTTTGTCGCCGTAAGCACCAATAGATGCAAAAGACGGCGTAAGCCACTGTTGCGCTATCGACCACTTTCGATTTAGCGTCAGGAATTCGCCGATCGAGGCCAGCTATGGCCGTTCAAGCGGGTGTTGTAGACCAATGCCAGGGCGATGTGCACCAGGCGGCGATCGGCTGCAGGCGTTGCTCGCGCGGGCTCGCGGTGACGAGGCCTCGTATCGCGCCCTCGCCGAGCGCTATCGCGCCTGTGGGGGCTGAATGACGCTACGTATTCCGCGTCCATAATCGCGGACGTACGCTCACCGATGTGTGCGCAGAACTGATCCGCCGCTGAGGAGGACGGAAATGACCGCAACAGAACGTCCCGGAGCCGCAGCAGCGCGGCCGGCGTGAGCGGGGGAGCAAGGTGACCGTGCGCGAGATCGGTCGAGTAGGCCTGCGAAAGGTGTTGCAGCGCACCGGAGTTATCGATGAATCGACGGCGCCGTTGCCGACCGACCCGGTCGAGGTTGTCCAGCTGCTGGAGTCGCCGTGGTACGACGAACGGCTTGTCGAGTTGGCCAACGAGCTCGAGCGGGATCCGGACAGCGTGCGCGCGGAGGCGGCAGGCTATCTGCGCGAGATGTCCGCCGAGCTGGACGACCGGGCGGTGCGGGCCTGGCGTGGCTTCAGTCGCTGGTTCATGCGGGCCTACGACGTGCTGGTCGACGATGATCAGATCGCCCAACTGCGCAAATTGGATCGCAAAGCGACTCTGGCTTTTGCCTTTTCGCACCGCTCCTATCTGGACGGCATGCTGCTGCCGGAGGTGATCCAGGCCAACCGGCTCTCGCCCGCGCTCACCTTCGGCGGAGCCAACTTGAACTTCTTCCCGATGGGGGTTTGGGCCAAGCGCACCGGAACGATCTTCATCCGGCGTGACACCAAAGATATTCCCGTCTACCGGTTCGTGTTACGCGCCTACGTCGCGCAGCTGGTGCAAAACCACGACAACCTCACCTGGTCGATCGAAGGGGGCCGGACCCGGACCGGCAAGTTACGGCCTCCGGTGTACGGGATCCTGCGGTACATCACCGACGCCGTCGACGAAATCGATGGTCCCGAAGTGTATTTGGTGCCCACCTCCATCGTCTACGACCAGCTGCACGAGGTGGAGGCCATGACGACGGAAGCCTACGGTGCCACGAAGCGGCCCGAGGACCTTCGCTTCCTGATCCGGCTGGCGCGACAGCAGGGCGAGCGACTGGGTCGCGCCTACGTCGACTTCGGTGAGCCGCTGCCGCTGCGCAAACGCCTCGAGGAACTGCGTGCCGAGGAATCCGGGACCGGCACCGAAATCGAGCGCATCGCGCTGGACGTCGAGCACCGGATCAACCGCGCAACGCCGGTCACACCGATTGCGGTGGTGAACCTCGCGTTGCTCGGTGCGGACCGGTCGTTGTCCATCAGCGAGGTGCTGGCCACCGTGCGACCACTGGCGAGCTACATCGCCGCGCGGAACTGGGCGGTGGCCGGGGCCGCGGACCTGACCAATCGCTCGACAATCCGGTGGACTCTGCATGAGCTCGTCGCCTCCGGCGTGATCAGCGTCTACGACGCCGGCACCGAAGCGGTCTGGGGCATCGGCGCGGACCAACACCTGGTCGCGGCGTTCTACCGCAACACGGCCATCCACATCCTGGTCGATCGCGCCATTGCCGAGACCGCACTGCTGGCCGCGGCGGAAAACGCTGAAACCACCATGGAGGGCTCGGTTCAACCGGGGACGGTGCGCGACGAGGCGTTGAACCTGCGCGAGCTGCTGAAGTTCGAGTTCTTGTTCTCCGCACGCGCGCAATTCGAAAAGGACCTCGCCGATGAAGTGCGGCTGATCGGCCCGGTGGAGGACATCACCAAGCCCGTCAGCGCGGCCTACGTGCGTCGGCTATTGGAAGACGCCGACCTGCTTCTGGCGCATCTGGTGTTGCGTCCGTTCCTGGACGCCTACCACATCGTCGCCGACCGGCTGGCCGCCCGCGAGTCCGGATCGTTCGACGAGAAGGCATTTCTCACCGAGTGCCTTGAGGTGGGCAAGCAGTGGGAGCTGCAGCGCAGGATCGCCAGCGCGGAGTCGAGGTCGATGGAGTTGTTCAAGACCGCGCTACGACTGGCCCGGCACCGTGAACTGGTGGACGGCTTCGACGACCCGGAAATTGCCGAACGGCGACGCCAATTCGCCGACGAGATCGCCACGGCCGTCCGGCGGGTCAACACGATTGCCGAGCTGGCCAGGCCCGCCGCCAAGTCCGGGGTTGCGTCGGAGTCTTGACGACCGGTCCGACGGCGACCCGCGACCCCGTCGGCCTAAGGTGGGCGGTATGCCGCTTTCAGGTGAATACGCACCCAGCCCAGTCGATTGGGCCCGTGAGCAAGCCGACAAGTACGTCGAATCCGGCGGAACCGTAGGCACCGACATGCAGGGAAAGCCCGTCATCCTGCTGACCACCGTCGGAGCCAAATCGGGCAAACTCCGTAGGACCCCGCTGATGCGGGTCGAGCACGACGGCGAGTATGCGATCGTCGCCTCACTCAGCGGGGCGCCGAAGAACCCGGTCTGGTACTACAACGTCGTGGCGAACCCGCGGGTCGAGTTGCAGGACGGTACCGTCACGCGTGATTACGACGCCCGCGAGGTGTTCGGCGACGAGAAGGCCGCCTGGTGGGAGCGTGCCGTCGAGGTCTGGCCCGACTACGCCGGATACCAGAAAAAGACCGACCGCCAGATCCCGCTGTTCGTGCTGACCCCAGTCAGCTGATTCCAGCAGGGCTGAATTCGCCCTTTGAGTGACATGGCACCATTGACCGGTGTCCGCTGAACTGAGCAGAAGCCCCAGCATGTCGCCGCTGTGCGCGGCCGATATCGACAGCGCGGCGCGGCGGATCGCCCCGGTGGTCACGCCGACCCCGCTGCAGTTCAGCGATCGGCTATCGGCGATCACCGGCGCACAGGTCTACCTCAAGCGCGAGGATCTGCAGACGGTGCGCTCCTACAAGCTGCGCGGTGCCTACAACCTTTTGGTGCAGCTGACCGACGAGGAGATGGCCGCCGGCGTGGTGTGCTCGTCGGCGGGCAACCACGCGCAGGGTTTCGCGTATGCGTGCCGGAAGCTGGGAGTGCGGGGCCGCGTGTACGTGCCCGCCAAGACGCCCAAACAAAAGCGCGACCGCATTCGCTACCACGGCGGGGAGTTCATCGAGCTGATCGTGGGGGGATCGACCTACGACTTCGCCGCCGACGCGGCCCTCGAGGACGTTAAACGCACCGGGGCCACGCTGGTGCCGCCGTACGACGACCTGCGCACCATGGCGGGGCAGGGCACCATCGCCGTGGAAGTGCTTGATCAGCTCGGTGCCGAGCCCGACCTGGTGGTGGTCCCGGTCGGCGGTGGAGGCTGCATCGCGGGCATCACCACCTACCTGGCTGAGCGGACGACGAGCACGGCGGTGTTGGGCATCGAGCCGGCCGGCGCTGCGGCGATGATGGCCGCGCTGGCCGCCGGTGAGCCGGTGACGCTTGACTTTGTCGACCAGTTCGTCGACGGCGCCGCGGTGCGGCGGGCGGGAACGCTGACCTACGCCACGCTGGCAGCCGCCGGCGACATGGTGTCGATCACCACCGTCGACGAGGGCGCTGTGTGCACCGCGATGCTGGACCTCTATCAACACGAGGGGATCATCGCCGAACCGGCGGGCGCGCTGTCGGTCGCGGGCCTGCTGGAAGCCGACATCGAACCCGGGTCGACCGTGGTCTGCCTCATCTCGGGCGGCAACAACGACGTGTCGCGCTACGGCGAGGTGCTGGAGCGCTCGCTGGTTCACCTCGGCCTCAAGCACTACTTCCTGGTGGACTTCCCGCAAGAACCCGGCGCCTTGCGCCGGTTCCTCGACGACGTGCTCGGACCCAACGACGACGTCACCCTGTTCGAGTACGTCAAGCGCAACAACCGGGAGACCGGTGAGGCGCTGGTCGGCATCGAGCTGGGATCGGCCGCGGACCTGGACGGGCTGCTGGCCCGGATGCGAGCGACGGAGATTCAGATCGAAGCGCTTGAGCCCGGGTCTCCGGCGTACCGCTACCTGCTCTAGCGACCCGCACGCTCGCCGCGGCTAGCGCAGGTAGGCCGGCAGCGGGGTAGCGGGGTCGAGGTCGTCGGCCGGCACCGGATCTCCGGCCGTCAGGCTCAGCGGCACCACGCCCGCCCAGTGCGGCAGGGTGGTGTCCTCTGGCTCGTCAACCGGGCCGCCGGTGCGCACCTTGGCCGAGACCTCGGCGAGGTCGAGGGCGAGCACCCCGGTGGCGGCGAGTTCACGCGCGCTCGGCGTCCTGCAGTCCGCCGCGCGGCCAGGCCTGATGTGGTCGAGCAGGCAGCTTAGCGCCCGCAACTTTTCCGCCGGATCGTCCACCACGCGTGCTGCGCCCAGCACGACCACCGAGCGAAAGTTCACCGAATGGTGCATTGCCGCGCGGGCCAGCACGAGCCCGTCGACGAGGGTGACGGTGACGCAGACGGGCAGGTCCGACCCCGACGCGTTGGCGGCCATGGCCGCGAGCAGCGGGCCGCCGCCGGTGGAACCGTGCAGGTAAAGAGTCTCGCCGAGGCGGGCGTGCGTCGTCGGCAACACCACCGGCCTGCCGCCGCTCAGGTAGCCCAAGTGGCAGATCAGGGCCTCGTCGAGGATCTCGTGGATCGTGGTGCGCTCGTACTGAGCGCGCTCCCGATGGCGGGTGAGCGTCGTTCGGTGCGTGGGACGGTATGCCGTTTCCAATGGATTGCCTTCATATTTGTTCTAGTACATAATCATGTGTGTGCCAGTACAAAACATCATAGCGGGGACGGGCGCGGAGTCCATAGCCGCCAACGTCGAAGAGGCCATGTCCCGTGGCGCCCTGGCGCCCGGTGATGCATTGCCGCCGATCCGCGAGCTGGCCGACCAGCTCGGGGTGAACGCCAACACCGTGGCCGCGGCGTATCGCCTGCTGCGTGATCGCGGGGCCGTGGAAACCGCGGGCCGGCGCGGCACTCGGGTGCGGCACCGCCCGGCGACCACGCCGCGCTCCCTGCTCGGGCTCGACATCCCGGAGGGGGTCCGCGACCTGTCGACCGGCAACCCGGACCCGGCCCTGTTGCCGATCGCGTTGGCCCGGGTCCCGCAGGCCCGGCCGGTGCTGTACGGGGAGCCGGCCACGTTGCCCGAACTGGCCGAGTTCAGCCGCGTGGCGCTGTCGGCCGATGGCATTCCGGCCGATCACCTGGCGGTGACCAGCGGTGCGCTGGATGGCATCGAGCGGGCGCTCACCGCGCATCTCCGCCCCGGTGACCGCGTGGCCGTCGAGGATCCGGGCTGGGCCAACCTGTTGGATCTCCTTGCCGCGCTTGGTCTTTCGGTTGAGCCCGTGCGCGTCGACGACGACGGGCCGCTGCCCGCCGACATGACCCGGGCGCTGAGTCGCGGTGTGCGCGCGCTGGTCGTCACGAATCGAGCGCAAAACCCGACCGGGGCGGCGCTGTCGGCGGATCGGGCGGATGCGCTGCGTACGTTG
>DASSGQ010000163.1:0-28165 GCA_035693385.1 Mycobacterium sp. | reverse complement strand
CCAACGGTTCGGTGCTGCGGGTGGACCTTGAGATGGGTCGCTGGGTGGGCACGCTCTACGCGCCTTCCATGACGATCAAGACACAAGTTATGGGCAGTGATGCTGAGGTCCATGCCTGGGCGGCCAGCCTCGCGGCATAACCAAGGCGGTTGGTCGATCAGGGACTACGGCCGATCATGGTGCCCGTGGGCTACCGTTCCTGAAACATTGAGCCTCACCCCTCTGTTGGTGGGGTCAAGCACAAACTCCGTGGCACACGCTTCAGGTGCCGTAACGCAACCACACCGGTAGGTTTTCGTTGAGTTGCCCCATGAACTTCTGCAATCCGACGCGGTACTCGCCGTAGCCCAGCGGATCGGTTCGATACCCGGGGAAGGCGATGCCGACGCCGAAAACTCCCGGAGCGATGATTCCGTTGGATGGGTTGTGCTGCAGGCGACCCCACTGCGGCGTTGCTGGAAGCTGCCGACGCTCGAATCCGACGGTGTAGACCACGTGGTCGCACTCATTGAGCAGTTCGTCGTAGTGCGAACCGCCGACCTGGCAGCGTTGCAGCCGTTGGGGTTGGACCCCATCGATGTTCTCGCGGGCCCAACATGCGGCTTGCCCTTTGAGGCCGCTGTCGTCGAACAGCGTCCAGCCGTCGAGTTCAACGGCGTACTTGAGGGGGCTGCGGTAGAAGTTGATGACCTTGTCGGCGGGCGTTGCCAGAAGATTCGGCAGCACCAGCATCGTTGAGTGTGATGAGCCGAAGACGGCGACGGTAGCCCCGTCCAGGTCCCGCCGACCAAGCTTCTCGGGGTCCACCGCAACTTCCAGGGGGATTTCCTCAAGTCCGGGGCAGTCAAGTCGTTTCTGCGTCGCACCAACCGCGAGAACCACGTTTGCCGACGTCATGTCGCCCTGCTCGGTGGCCACGGTCCAGTGCCCGTCATGCAGACGCAGCTCCCGCGCGACGGTGTAGTGCGTCTTGACTTGCTCAGCCAGCCTGCCCGATACCCACATCAGCGGATCGGCCACCAGGCCCAGTTGACACGTTCGCGCGGGATCAAGGTCGTGGATGTCGAAATGCGGTGCCTCGGCGAAGCGGAACGCCGGCGACGCCGCGAAGAAGTCGAGAAACCCCTCGGTGCGTGTGTTGCTGGAGACCGCTCGCCAATTGGTTCCGAAGTCGCCCACCGTGAACTCGGGGTCAACCCAGGCTATTTCGTCAGGCTCGACGCCGTGGTCGATCAGCCTGCCGACCGTGGCGATCCCGGCGGGCCCTGCTCCGATGACAGTCCAGCGGTATTCGGTCATGGTGAATCTCCTCGTCTGACGAGTCGAGCGGCGCCGTCTGCGCGAGGTCGACATCGCTGCTAACTGCATGAATGTGTTGGCACTTTTGATACTTCGCCGCTATGACGGCATCGGGCAGAGGCCAAGTTCTTGTGGACCAACAAAGGCGGCTTGTGGCCGACCGGACGCAGGGCGCTATGCGCGCCAGGTCGTGATCACCTCACCGTGCGGACCGGAAGGCAAGTGCGTCGCCCGGGATAAACATCACACATGGAGGTACATCGGGGACTGCGCAAGACGGGGGCGGCGGAGGATTGTCGCCGTCCCAAATATCGCTGGGGCCGCCAAAACGCTCGGGAACATTGCCCTGCCCGATGCCGACGACATACCAGGTGTGGCACACGTCCATGTCCCAATCAACGCGGTCCCAGGGTCCACTCGGCCAGTCCATCGACTGCCCGGGGCACCACTGGTGCGGGCCGTACCGGTCGTCGGCGTGAGCGCTGGCCGCACCCGGCCCCATACCCGCCAGCCCCAATCCGCCACACACCACCAGGGTCGTAGCTAACCGCGCGATGCCCATTTTCATGGACATCACTGTATTGCCGGGCGAACAGGAAAGGCACACGAATCGGCAAAGTCCGCTCATTGGCCAGTGTTGTCGGCGTCGGCTGCGACAACGTCGGTGCCACGCCAAAACCGTTGTGCGACATCGGGACTGTCGCCTGTTTAGGCCTGGTCGACGAGACCGCCAAGGGTGTCGGCGAGGGTCGTCGCGGCCCGGCTGATGTAATGGGGCGCAGCAGAGGCCAGTGACAATGTCCACGTCAAGGCTGGGTACACGGGGATTTTGCCCAAGTCCGGGAACCGGTTTGCCGCGCTGATGGGCAGGATCGCCGTTGCCAGCCGGTGTCGGACCAGCTCGGCGGCGATCGCGTAATCCGCCACTTCGTAAGCATCGACCGGCTGGACGCCCGCTGCGGCGAGAGCAGCATCGACGCGCTGCCGGATTCCCCACCCGACCGGGAACTGGATGAGATCTTCTCCGTCCAGGTCGGCAACCCGCACGCGATCGCCGCGGGCCAGTGGGTGGGTGGACTCGCAGACAAACACCATGGACTCTCGCGTGAGCTCACGCAACGCCACAAGCGGAGACGGCGACGACTGGATGGACACCAGCGCCAGGTCCATCTGTCCGTCGGCGATCGCGGCCAGATGCCCGGCCGAGCCGGTCGCGCTTTGTCGCAGGCGCAACGTCACCCGCGGGTTGAGGCGACGGAACTGCTCCAGGGCCGCCGGCAGGTTCAGCGATCCCCACGACATCAGGGTGCCGAGCGTGACCGTTCCCGTCAGCTGATCACGGTGATCGGCGACCGACGATTGGGCTCGATGAGCCGCATGCAGCACTTCACGGGCGTGATGCAGGAACACTTCCCCGGCCGCGGTGAGCTCGATCTGGCGCCTGGATCGGTCGAAAAGCGGTACGCCCAGTTCTTTTTCCAGTTTGCCCACCGCCGCCGACAGCGCAGACTGGACGACGTGGATGCGCCGGGCCGCGCGGGAGAAGTTCTGCTCGGCGGCCACCGCGACGAAGTATTCGAGATGCCGCAGTTCCATCCAGCCAATCCTATCGCGAGACGCGATAATCATGATCGGCTTTCTTCGTTGGACGCGATCGTTTATCGGGTGTTGTCTGGACGTGTCAGACGATCAGCCCACAGGAGGACGTGACATGCGCGCTCTGCGTTTCGACCATTTCGGCGACCCCTCCGCCCTACGGATCACCGACATGCCCGAGCCGGTGGGATCAGAACATGAGGCGGTCATTCGTGTCGAGGCCGCTTCGGTCAACCCGTCCGATGTGAAAAATGTTGCCGGCCAAATGAACTGGACCGTGCTGCCGCGCACGCCCGGGCGCGACTTCGCCGGTGTGGTCATCGGCGGCCCACCCGAATGGCAAGGAGTTGCGGTGTGGGGCACGGGCGGAGACGTCGGCTTCACCCGCGACGGCTCGCACGCCGAGCTGCTCTCGGTGCCCGTGGCGGCACTGGTGCGCAAACCGGAACGGCTGAGCTTCGACGAAGCCGCCACTGTGGGAGTGAACTTCGTGGTGGCGTGGTACGGCGCGGTGGAAACCGCCCGGCTGGCCGCCGGTGAAACCATTGCCGTCTTCGGCGTCTCCGGCGGGGTCGGGGGCGCGGTGGCCCAGATCGCGCGAGCGCTCGGCGCCACCGTGATCGGGGTGGACCGGCGCCGGCCTGGCCCACAGACTCCCGCCGCGGCCGCGATCGATGACTTCGTCGCCTTGGACCCGGCCGCTGACACCGGTGCCGAGATCAAGCGCCTGACGGGCGGAATCGGAGCGCAGGTGGTGTACGACGCGGTAGGCGGGGTGACCACGGCGGCGGCGCTGGCTTCACTGGCCCACCGCGGCAGGCTGGTCGTCATCAGCGTCGTCGGTCCCAGCGCCGTCGAGATTGACCTTAGGGACCTGTACCGTAACGAAACCCGGATCTTGGGCATAGACAGCACGCAGCTCGGCGTGGTGGAATCCGCGCGGCGCCTGGAAGAGATGGGGCCCTACTTCGAATCCGGCGAATTCCGGCCGCTCCCCGTCACCGCCGGCTATCCCCTCGACGAAGCGGCCGTGGCATATCGCGCCGTCGCCGATGGCATAGCCGGCCGCGTCGTCTTGCACCCCTGACCTCATCCGAACAGCCAATTTCAACGAGAGGGATGGCCATGTCGAGCAATCTCACCGAGCAAACCATCACCGAGGCCGTCCAGCGGTCCTTCGACACGTCTAGCGACGAGCGCTTCCGCGAGTTGTTCGTCTGCCTGGTGCAGCACCTGCACGATTTCGCGCGCGAGGTGCGGCTGACCGGAGACGAATGGTTCACCGCCATGGATTTCCTTGAGCGGCTTGGCAAAATCTCCAGCCCAACCCGTCAGGAAGTGGTGTTGCTGTCCGACATCCTGGGATTGAGCATGCTGCTGGACAAGATCAACCAGCACGCAGCGGGATCGACCACCGACTCGGCCCTGCTCGGCCCGTTCTACGTCGAGGGCCGTCCGACCGCGGCAAACGGGGACGATATCTCCCGCGGCGTTGCGGGGACGCCGATGTTCGTCAGCGGTCGGGTCGTCGACGAAGATGGCGCGCCCATTGCCGGTGTCCACGTGGACACCTGGCACAGCGACGGTGACGGGTTCTACGACGTGCAGCAGCCCGAGAAGCTGCACAACGAGTTCGCCATGCGGGCGCTGCTGACCACGGACGACGACGGCCTGTTCTGGTACCGGTCCATCACGCCTCGCTATTACCCGGTGCCCACCGACGGCCCTTGCGGGGAGATCATGCGCGCCGCAAACCGATCCATCATGCGCCCGCAACATGTGCACTTCTGGTTCCACGCCAAGGGTTACCAGACGCTGATCACGCAATTGTTCTTGCGCGACGACCCCTACATCGACCGCGACGCGGTCTTCGCCGCGCAGGACTCGCTGCTGGCGGACTTCGTGCGGCACGAGCCCGGCACCGCGCCGGACGGAACACTCGTCGACCAGCCGTTCGTCACCCTGGACTGGACCTTCGTCCTCGCCGCCGAGACAGAGTCGTAGGAGGCAAGCCGATGTCGCGCATGCCCCTGACCCCCGTCGAGCAGCAACCCGCACCGATCCGCGACTTCATGGCACGCCGCGGCGAGTTGAACCTCTTCCGGCTGCTCGCCCACGCCCCGACAGTGTTCGCCGGATGGGCGCAGATGGTCGACGAAATCCTCGACAGCCCCACCTTCACCCCACGGCTACGCGAGTTGATCATCCTGCGGGTGGCCCATTTGCAGCACACCCCATACGAGTTGAGCCAGCACACGGACCTGGCCCGTGCCGCGGGTCTGACCGAACGACAGCTCGGCGCCATCGTCGACGCCGGCGATGCCGACACGGCGGGGTTCAGCCCAACCGAACGCACCGTGCTCGATACGGTGACCCAGCTGTGCACGACTCGGCACCTCCGCGACGATTCGTTCGCCGCGGTCCAGGCGGCCCTCGGCGACGAGGCGACCACCGAATTGCTGATGATCGTCGGCTGCTACTACGGGCTGGCGCTGCTGCTCAACGCCGTCGACCTCGACGTCGACACCACATCCCGGCTGCAGGTGTGAACAGGAGAGCGACCATGACCCGAATCCCTTATCGCCGGCCCGAAGACATGACCGACCGGGCCAGGGAACTGACCCTGGAGCGCGGCAATCTCAACGTCTACCGCGCCCTGGCCAACGCCGAGAACGTCTTCACCGGCTGGATGGTGGCCGGACGAGCCGCCCTGACCAGCCCCGTGCTCTCCCCCAGGCTGCGCGAACTCGTCGTCCTGCGCACGGCCTGTCTGATGGACTGCCGCTATGAACTCGGCCAGCACACCGACATCGCGCGCACGGTCGGGGTCAGCGAGCCAGAGGTCAAGGCCCTGATCTCCGAATCAAACTGGGAACAAGCCGATTTCGTCGACTTTACCGACACCGAACGCGCGGTGGTTGCCCTGGCATCCGAACTGTTGACCACCCGCGGCGTCTCGGCCGCACTGTTCGATCAGGTGCACCAAGCGCTCGGCTCCGAGGCCACCATCGAAGTGCTCATGGTGATCAGCCGGTACGCGGGTCTGGCGCTGATGCTCAACGCGCTCGACGTCGACCTGGACGAAAGCGCGCGGCTGACCATCCCTCGTTAGGCGCTGGCGTTGCCCGCCTTCCACACCGACCACGGGATATTCCAGTCACCGAGACCCTCGGTACCCGAAAGCGTCGAACCCACCGTGTTCACGACCTCGACGATGTCCCCGCGCTTGCTGTGGTCGTAGAACCACTCGGCGTTGCTCGGACTCACATTCAGACAACCATGGCTGGTGTTGGTGTGGCCTTGAGCGCCCACCGACCACGGCGCGGAGTGCACGAAAACGCCGCTGTAGGACAGCTGGGTGGCCCACTCAACATCGGTGCGATAGCCGTTGGGCGAGTTGACGGGCACCCCGTAGGTCGAGGAGTCCATGATGATGTGCTTGAACCGCGAACCGACGATGTAGAAGCCGTTGGCCGTCGGGGTGCTGTCCTTGCCCATCGACGTCGGCATGGTCTTGACGACTTCGCCGTTGACCCGCACGGTCACCATCTTGGTGGTGTCGTCAGCGGTCGAGATCACCTCGTCGCCGACGGAAAAGTGGGTCTTGACGTTGTCCTCGCCGAACATCCCGTTGCCCAAATCGACGCCATAGGTGTTGATCGCCACGTCAATCGCGGTTCCCGGCTTCCAGAAATGCTCTGGGCGCCAACGTACTTCGCGGTTGTTCAGCCAGTAGAACGCGCCCTCGACGGGCGGGTTGGTGGTGATGTTGATGGCCTTCTGGGCTGCCGCGCGGTTCGCGATGTTCTCGTCGAAGCGGATCGCCACCGGCGCACCGATGCCCACCACCTCGCCGTCGCCCGGACTCACGTAGGGCATGGTCAGGTGATCGGGTGAACTGGTCGCGAAGGTCATCTGCCGGTTCGCGGCGCCGCCCAGCCCCAGCGCCTTCACGTTCAGCGTGTAGCGCCGGTTGTAGCCAAGCTGCTCGGTGGTCGACCAGCGCAGCCCGTCCGGGCTGAGCTGGCCGTTTATGGACCTGCCGTTCTCGTTGACCATGGTCACCGAGCCGAGCACGCCGTCGGCAACACTCACCGTGACCGGCGCGTCCACCGTGACGCCGACGGCGCCGTCGGCCACCGACGCGGTGAGCTTGGGGATCAGCAGATCGGCAAACGGCGTGCCCTTGTCGAAAATGACCTTGGCCGGCGCGGCGCTGTGGCTGGTGCCGCAACCGACGCCGATCACAGCGAACAAAAGCATCACGGCAACCAGCAACGATCGACGTCTGCGCAAAGGCGTCATCAAGTGACCTTTCACATCACCTTGCTTATTTTGGTCACCGCTGACCCTGAATGATTCCAAAGGATTTTACTGGTTTGCGGCCGTCCATCGCGCCAACATGAACGGTATTGTCTGGGCCTTTGCCGCCATCGCGACCAATGTCACACCAAATCGTGACCCGCCGGCCGGTTCAGCGATTTTGCTACAACCCACTGACCTTAAGCGAGCGTCGGGGCGTCCCGCAAACGCCGGGAGGATGCCGGCGACGGAGGATCTAGACTGGGTTGGGTCCAGGAATTTCGCTCTGCGACACAACGCCTGTTATTGTCGCAAACGCGGTCTTGGCCAGCACCGCGCCGTTAGCTCAGTTGGTAGAGCAGCTGACTCTTAATCAGCGGGTCCGGGGTTCGAAACCCTGACGGCGCACCACAAGCCAGCGTTTCTGGCGCTTCATGTCCCCTACCCGGTGTCCGCTACCCGCTTCGGCGCGTCTGCATCGTGGCGTGGCCGCCGCTGCGCAGGGCCGGGGTCAGCGATCCCTGATCCTCCGAACCACCACGACCACGACGACCGACGAGATTCCCACCAGTGAGGCGATCACCGCGGGCTTCTTCACGAATTCGACCGTGCGGGCTTTCAGATCGTCGGCGAGGCGGCGAGGGTTCGCACGCTCAGCAAGGGTATCGACGGTGGCCGCCAGCTCGTTGCGGGCGACGTCGATATCACGCTTGATGGTCTCGGGATCCCGCTCCGCCACGTCTGTTCCTCCAAGTCCGCCCTGTCAGCCGGCAAGCCTGGCTGATACACCTGAGGCACTACCCTAGATCAGCTGACGCTGATCCGATCGCTCCGGTGAACAGAAAGGAGCCGAGTTGACCGAGACCAAGCGGCTGGTGCCGGGCGACAAAGCGCCCGCCTTCAGCCTGCCCGACGCCGACGGCAACACGGTGTCGCTGGCCGATTACCAAGGGCGCCGCGTCGTCGTGTATTTCTACCCCGCTGCCTCAACGCCGGGATGCACTAAAGAGGCCTGCGATTTTCGCGACAATCTGGGTGACCTCAACGAAGCCGGCCTTGACGTGGTGGGGATCTCCCCCGACAAGCCGGAGAAGCTCGCCAAGTTCCGGGACGCCGAGAAGCTGACGTTCCCGCTGCTCTCCGATCCCGACCGCAAGGTGCTGACGGCCTGGGGCGCCTACGGCGAGAAGCAGCTGTATGGCAAGACCGTCGTGGGTGTGATTCGTTCCACCTTCGTGGTCGACGAAAAAGGCAAAATCGCCGTCGCGCAGTACAACGTCAAGGCCACTGGCCATGTGGCCAAGCTGCGGCGCGACATGTCGGTTTAGGTAGACGGCTGGACCGCCTGGACGTAGATATCCTCTCGCTCTGGGGATTTCGCGGTGTCTGACTCCGCGACCGAACTGCCACGGCATCGAGAACATCTCGATGGACTATGAGGCAGGGAGTTCTCGGCGCCTCGTCATCACTCTGTCGAGCTGATTCGACGCGGAGAGGAATTAAATCGGACCATAGTCCGTTTAGCATCACCGAAGGTGTTGGACAAGACGGCACCTCGAAGAAGGGCGGCGCGAATATGACTGCGACTGAGCGAATTATCGAACTTCTCTATCGAAACCTTCAGGAGGTCTTCGGGGAGGGCGATCCGGCCCGCCGGCGCGCCGCCATCGAAGAGTTCTACACAGAAGACTGCGTGCTCTACGTTCCAGACGGCGTCCTGGTGGGGCACGACGCACTGGACAAATTCGCCGGGGAACTGCGCGCGACCCATCCCCATTTCGCCTACACACCCCAGGGACAGGCCCAGGCTCTACACAACGGGGGAATTGTTGCTTGGGGCTCGGGCCCGAAAGGCGAGCCGCCCGTGTACACCGGGCTCGATGTTGTCGTTGTCCGCGAGAGCAAGATCGCCGCGCTGTACGTGTTTCTCAACCCGAAATTGTCCGCTGCCTGATACAACATCAAGGCCAGCGGCCACGTCGCTAAACTTGGCCGCGGCCTGTGGTTTAGTCAGCCCAGGTTGGCCAGTAGCAGCGCTTCGCTGACCGCCGCGCGTTCCAGCACGCCCAGGTGCAGGCTCTCGTTGATGCTGTGCGCCTGCGTCGCGGGGTCTTCGACGCCGGTGACGAGGATCTTCGCCTGGGGGAACGCGGCGGCGAACTCCGCGATGAACGGGATCGAGCCGCCCATGCCCATGTCGATCGGCTCGACAGCCCACGCCTGCCGAAAAGCCGCCCGTGCGGCGTCATAGACTGCGCCGCTGGCGTCGATGGCGTAGGGCTCGCCCATATCGCCACGCGTGACGTTGACATGGGCGCCCCACGGCGCGTGCCGCTGCAGGTGCGCCGCCAACGCGTCCATGTGCGCCACCGCGTCACCGCCGGGAGCGATCCGCATGCTGACCTTGGCCCGCGCCCGCGGGATCAGCGTGTTCGATGAGGCCGCAACCGACGTGGTGTCGATGCCGATCACGGTGATCGCCGGTTTGGCCCACAGCCGTTGGGGCACCGAGCCCGAGCCGATCTCGGACACCCCGTCCAGCAGACCGGAGTCGGCGCGGACCCGCTCCACCGGGTAATCGACCTCGGCGGCCGTGCTTTCGTGCAGGCCGGCCACCGCCACGTTGCCGTCGTCGTCGTGCAGGCTGGCCAGCAGCCGCACCAGCACGCTCAGCGCGTCGGGAACCACGCCGCCCCACAACCCCGAGTGCAGCCCGTGGTCGAGCGTGGCGACCTCGACCACGCAGTCGACCAGGCCGCGCAGCGAAACCGTCAGCGCCGGGACGTCCGCGCTCCAGTTGTCCGAGTCGGCGATCACGATCACGTCCGCGGCCAGCGCGTCGCGGTGGGCGGCAAGCAACCGGCTCAGTGACGGCGAGCCGGACTCCTCCTCGCCTTCGACGAAGACCGTCACACCGACCGGCGGTTGGCCGCCGTGGGCGCGAAACGCCGCCAAATGCGTTGCTATGCCGGCCTTGTCGTCCGCGCTGCCGCGGCCATAGAGCCGGCCATCGCGTTCGGTGGGCTCAAACGGCGCCGACGTCCACTGGCTGTGATCGCCCTCGGGCTGCACATCGTGGTGGGCGTACAGCAGCACCGTGGGCGCGCCCGGGGGCGCCGGATGCTTCGCGATGACGGCGGGCGCACCGCCCTCGCGGACGATGCTGACATCGCCAAAGCCCGCCTGCGACAACAGATCCGCGACCGCCTGCGCGCTGCGTTGCACCTGGTCGCGCCGGCCGGGGTCGGCCCACACCGATTCGATGCGGATCAGGTCCTCGAGATCGCGGCGCACCGACGGCAACACATCGCGGACACGTTCGACGAGATCACTCATGGCGTCGAGGCTAGTTCACCCGAGCAGGGGCACCGCACGCTCGCGATCACGCAGTCTCCAGGATGGCCACCGCGGCCGCGGTGTCGCCTTCGTGCGTCAGCGACACGTGGATCGTCACGTCGGCCAGATGCTTGGCGATCTCTCCGGTCAACCGCACCCGCGGTCGTCCCCACATGTCGGTGACCACCTCGATGTCGCGGTGGATGTCCTCGCGCAACACCGGCCGTTGGGCGAACCGCGACCCGGACCAGGCCTTGATCACCGCCTCCTTGGCGGCCCAGCGCGCGGCCAGGTGCCGCGCCGCCGACGAGCTCTTGTCCGAGGCGTCGCGGCGCTCACCCGGAGTGAACGTCTCCGAGAACGCCGTGCCCGGCTGGTCGACCTGCTCAGCGAAATCAGGTATCGAGACGAGGTCGATCCCCACGCCGACAATGCCCATGGCTGGCCAGGTTAACGGATGGCCGAAGTCATCCGACAGGGACCTCGCTGACGTCGTAGGAGTCGTCGTCACCCAGCCGAGCGTCAGCGTTCAGCAGCATTGCCGCCTCCTGGCGCTTCTCCGGCGCGTGATGGTCGAACCGACGGTCCGGTGGCCGCTGGTACATCGGCGCACCGCCGGCGATGGCCGAGGCCAGCCTGCGCTGTCCGGCCAGCACGCGCGCGTCCGCGCGCCGCTGGTAGTCCGCACGCTGATCCGCATCCAGCGAGGCGATGAAGGCCTGCGGGTGCACCAGCGCGACCAGACCGGACACGTGGCCGAACCCGAGGCTGGTCAGCATGCCGGCCTTGAGCGGGAACTGGCCGCCGAGCCGCAGCGTCTCGCGTACCCAGACGAAGTGGGCCGAGCCGGCCAGTTCGTCGTCGACGCAATCCAGGCTGCGGTTGGGCGGGATCACCCCGTCGCGCAGCATCTGGCACAGGCCCATCATCTGGAAGACCGCCGCACCGCCCTTGGCATGGCCGGTCAGGCTCTTCTGCGACACCACGAACAGCGGTGCACCGTCCGAGCGGCCCAGCGAGTCCGCCAGCCGCTCGTGCAGCTCCGTCTCGTTGGGATCGTTGGCCAGCGTCGAGGTGTCGTGCTTGGAGATCACCGCGACGTCGTCCGCGGAAACACTCAACTTGGCCAGCGCCCGCGCCAGCGGCGAGTCCTTACCACCGCGGCCCGCGCCCAACGCACCCAGACCGGGGGCCGGGATCGAGGTGTGCACGCCGTCGCCGAACGACTGCGCGAACGCCACCACCGCGAGCACCGGCAGACCCATCCTGAGCGCCAGGTCACCGCGCGCCAACAGGATCGTCCCGCCACCCTGGGCTTCGACGAAGCCCAGCCGGCGCCGGTCGTTGGGCCGGGAGAACTTCGAGTCGTGGATGCCCCTGCCGCGCATCATGCCGGTATCGGCGGTGGCCGCCATGTCACCGAAGCCGATGATGCCCTCCAGCGTCAGGTCGTCGATGCCGCCGGCCACCACCAGCTCGGCCTTGCCCAGCCGGATCTTGTCGACGCCCTCCTCGACCGACACCGCGGCCGTCGCGCACGCGGCGACCGGGTGGATCATCGCGCCGTAGCTGCCGATGTAGGACTGAACCACATGCGCGGCAACGATATTCGGCAGCACTTCCTGGAAGATGTCGTTCGGCTTGTTACGGCCCAACAGGTTTCCGTGGTACATCGTCTGCATCGAGGTACCACCACCCATGCCGGTGCCCATGGTGTTGGCCACCATGCTGGGATGCACATAGCGCATCACCTCGGCCGGGCTGAATCCGGCGCTCAGGAACGCGTCGACGGTCGCCACGATGTTCCACACCGCAAGCCGGTCAATGGAACTCGCCATATCGGGGCTGATGCCCCACACCGTCGGGTCGAACCCGGTCGGGACCTGACCGCCGACCACCCGTGACAGCTTGGTCTTTCGCGGCACCCGAATTTCGGTGCCGGCCTTGCGGATGACCTGCCAGTCGGTGGAGTCAGGCACCGGCCGGATGATGGTGTGCTCCGGGTCGAATTCCACGAACGCGCGGGCGTCGGCCTCCGAGGACACCACGAAGGCGAAGTCCTTGTCGAGGAACACCGACACCAGCAGCGGCGAGGCGTGATCCGGGTCGATCGCACCGTCGTCGACGAACTCGCGGATGCCGCAACGCTCGACGACGGTGTCGTGGTAGCGCTCGACCAGCTCGGACTCGTCGACCAGCTCACCGGATTGGGCGTCGTACCAACCCGGTTGCGGGTCGTCTTCCCAACGGATCAACCCGGTGGTCCAAGCCAACTCGAGGACGCCGGCCGCCGACAGCTCGTTGTCGACCTCCATCTCGAACCGGGTACGCGAGGAGCCGTAAGGGCCGAGTTCGGCGCCACCGACGATCACCACCAGATCCGCCGGGTCGACGTCGAGGTCGTCCCAATGCGGAGGCGGTGCCGGGGTGTATCCGCGCGGCGGGGACGGCAGCGCGGCAATGACACCGGGGGTGTCCTCGTCCGCGATGTCGTCGGCCTGCTCGCCCGACGTGGCCTGCTCGCGCGCTTTGGCTGCCAGTTCGGCCATGTCGAGGTGGGCCTCGGCGAGGCCGCCGGTCAGGTCCGCCTCGATCGGCGCGATGGCCGCGGCCACCTTGGACTCGACGTCGCACAGGTTGAGCAGCATCGCCGCCATCTGGTCGGTCGAGTAGGTGGTGACACCGGCCTCCTCGACGGCGCTGACGATGGCGTCGTTGTGGCCCATCAGGCCGGTGCCGCGGGTCCAGCCGATCAGGGCGTGGGCCAGGCTGACCCGGGCCGCCCAGGATGACTCGGCACGCCAGCGGCTTACCAGCGCGTCCAGCGCCGACTTGGCTTCGCCGTAAGCGCCGTCGCCGCCGAACATTCCGCGGTTGGGCGAGCCCGGCAGCACCACGTGCAGCCGCGAGGCGATGTCGCGTTCGGCGCCGATCTTCGACAGGCCGCCGATCAACCGCTGCACGGCCCACAGCAGCACCTTCATCTCCATCTCGGAGCGCGAACCGGCCTCGGACAGGTCCCCCGCGACCCTTGGGGCCGCGAACGGGAACAACAGCGTCGGCGTCTGCGCGTCCTTGATGTGAATCGACTGTGGCCCAAGACTTTCGGACTGCTCGGTGCCGATCCACTCGATCAGTGCGTCGATGTCGGAGTAGGACGCCATGTTGGCGGCGACCACCCACAGCGCGCCGCCGTAGCGGGCGTGGTTGCGATACAGCTGGCGGTAGAACGCCAGCCGCTCCTCGTCGAGCTTCGACGTCGTCGCGATGACGGTGGCACCGCCGTCGAGCAGTCGTGCGACCACCGACGCGGCGATCGAACCCTTCGAAGCGCCTGTCACCACGGCGATCTCGTTGCTGTAGGGACCCGAATCCGGGTTCTCGGCACCGGCCGCGATCCGGCCGTACAGCGACGCGTGGATCTGACGGCCCGCGGCCAGCGCCCTGCCCTGCCACCAGGTGGCCTGGGTGGCGACGACATGGCCGGCACCTTCGAACCGCTCGGACAGCCGCTGCCAGTCGGCGTCGATGTCACCCTCGTCGGTCAGCCACAGCCTGACCAGGTCCTCGCGGGCGCTGGCCCACCGGTCGTCGAAGACGACGGCCCTCTTGGCGTCGAATGCCGGCGCCACCAAACGTGGCCAATCCGCGCCCAATTCGGCGGTGACCAAGTCGATCAGCTCGGCGTCGGTGCCCGCCGGCAGCACGCTCACCGGATTGTCCAGGCCCAGCTGGCCCAGCACCAGGCGGGCCGCCGAGGCCAGCACACCGTCGCGCCCGGTGATCTGGTCGGTGAATTCGGACAGCGCGGCCGCGTCGATGGTCGCGCCGCCGCCACCGCCGCCCGCCGACGGCAACGCCACCGAAATGCCGTGGCGTGCCGCGACGGAGGTGACCGCCGCGTCAATGACCTTGTCGACCGAGCCCGCGTCGGCCATCGCGCCCTCGTGCAGGTGGCCCATCGAGCCGCCGCGGACACTGGTGCCCTCGCGGGTGCCCAGCGCGACTTCGACGATGACGTGCTTGGCCCATCCGTCGCCGAGCTCCCAGGTCTTCTTGACCCGCTCGACGATGGCGGCGGGCCGCTTGCCGGACGGCCCCAGGACCGTCCGCAGCTGGTCGTTGATCGCGTCGGAAAGCACTGGGCCGTAAGGCTTGTAGGTCCGCGCCAGCTTGGACACCTGCGAGCGCAACCCGGCCAGGTCGGCCTCGGCGGCCCCTTCGATGGCGCCGAGGTTCAACTCCGAGCCCAGGTCCACCAGCAGCTGGTTACGCCGCGACGACGCACCGTCGGTGATGGACTCGATGGAGTCCAGCTCCTCGATCTGATCGATGCGCATCTTGGCCGACATCGCGATCAACGCGAGGGTCGCGTCGGCGGCGTCGAACCCGATGTCGTCCGGGCGCGCGGCACCCGACGGCGCCGTCGGAGCGGGCGCCGCTGCGGCCTCCACGACGGTGGCTCCGCCAACGCCAACCGGCTCGGACGCCGGCTCGGCCATCTCTTCGGGCTCCGGCTCGGGGTCGGTGTCGGTGGCGAACAGGACCGCAGCGTCCCGTTCGGCGTTGAGCACTTCCACTGTGCTGTGCGCATATTCGGACAGCTTGAGGGTGTTGGTGGCCAGCCCGGCGACGGTCGGCGAGGACTTCACGCCGATCTCGACGAACCGCTCCACACCCAGACCACCCGCGGCCTCTTCGGTGAAGAGCAGATCCTGGGTCTCGATCCAGCGCACGGGGCTGGCGAACTGCCAGGCCAACAGCTCGATGAAGACCGTGCGGGCCATCTCGCGCGGCCGCTCGGCACGCCAGGTGTCGTAGTCGGCGAGGATCGGGTCAAGCGGCTCGGCGGGCACCAGATCCCGGATCTCCTGGATGAAGTCGCGATCCAGCGTGAACGGCCGCGGCACCAGGTTGGGGATGTAGCGCCCGATGATCAGGTTGGGGTCCTTGTCGCGCGGCATGACCCGGTCCAGCGACCGGCGGAAGTCGGCAACCCCCACGCGCAGCACCCGCGAGTGGAACGGCACGTCGATACCGGGCACCAAGATGAACGACCGCTTGCCGCCGGCGATCTCGCGGCGCCGCTCGACCTCGGCTTCCAGCTCTTCCAGCCCACGCACCGTGCCGGCGATCGCGTACTGCGAGCCGCGCAGGTTGTAGTTCACGATCTCCAGGAATTCCCCTGTGCGCTCGGCGATTTCGGCGACGAACGCAGGAACCTCGTCGTCCGGCAGGTCCAGCTGCGAGGGCCGGATGGCCGCCAACCGGTAGTTAGAGCGACCCAACTCGTCCCGCGGCACGATGTCGTGCATCTTCGAGCCGCGATGAAACACCATCTCCAGCAAGGCTTCCATCTCGTAGATGCCGGTCACGCAGGCCAGCGCGGTGTACTCGCCGACCGAGTGGCCACAGGCGATGGCACCTTCGACGAAGGCGCCCTGTTCGCGCATCTCGGCGACCTGCGCCGCCGCCACCGTCGCCATGGCGACCTGGGTGAACTGCGTCAAGTAGAGAACGCCGTCGGGGTGGTGGTAGTGCACACCGCTGGCGATGATGCTGGTCGGGTTGTCGCGCACCACGTGCAGCACCGAGAAGCCCAGCGTGTCGCGGGTGAACTTGTCGGCGTTGTCCCACACCTTGCGAGCCGCCTTGGAACGGGCCCGCACCTCCATGCCCATGCCCTTGTACTGGATGCCCTGGCCTGGGAACGCGTAGACCGTCTTGGGGGCGGCCAACCGTGCGGTGGCCGTCATCACGAGATCCGAGCCAACCCGCGCGGCCACTTCCACAACCTCGGCGCCCTGGTCGATTCCAACACGGTCCACACGGAACTCGACCTCGTCGCCGGGACGCACCATGCCCAGGAATCGTGCGGTCCAGCCGACCAGCCGAGCGGGCGGGCGGGCCTGACCGTCAGTGGCGGTCACCGCGTGCTGGGCGGCGGCCGACAGCCACATACCGTGCACGATCGGCGATTCGAGGCCCGCCAGCAGCGCGGCCGCCCGATCGGTGTGGATGGGGTTGTGGTCACCGGACACCACCGCGAAGGGGCGCATGTCGACCGGTGCGGCCACCGTGACGTCGCGACGGCGACGACGCGGGGTGTCGGTCGCGTTCTCGGACACCGCGCCACCGGCCCGGACCGGATCGGTGAGTTCGGCGGCGCCGGTGCGGCCGAGGATCGCGAACCGCTCGTCGAGGGTGCCGATCACCGCGCCGTCGGCGTCGGAAATCGTCACCGAGACCGGAACTACCCGGCCCATGTCGGTGTCGGTGGCCCGCGACGCCGTTGCGGTAACGGTCAATTGGGCCGGCACCTTGGGCAGCTTGCCCTCCACGCGGGCGGCGTGGTCCAGATGCACCAGGCTGAGCAGGCCCTCCACCACGGGGACGCCGGCGTCGGTGACCGCCGAGCCGATCGCGGCGAAAACCGCGGGCCAGCACAGGCCGACCAGCGCGTCGGGCACGGTGGTAAGGCTGGGTGCCAGCGGCTCCCCGAAGGTGGCCGTGACTCCGGTGTGGTCGGCGACGCGCTCGGGGTCCCAGTCCACCGTCACGGTGGCCGTCCCGTCGGTGACCGCGGGCAAGAACTCCGGCCCGTCGACTCCGGCGGCGATCGCCAGCACCGCGCGCATGGCGGTGGTGGCGTCTTCGACGGAGACCACCGGCGTGCCGCCATCAACAGTGTTGGCGGGCAGGCTGAATGGGATGTCGACCCACGCGCCGGACAACGGCACGCTCAAAACGACGTTCTCGCCGTTGACCTGAAGCCGCGCCCCCGTGGAGGAGTGGGTGGCGCGCAGGCTTTCCGGTCCGTCATGCACCAGCCAGTCGGCCGGATCGGCGATCCGGTGAACCGGGTTGGTCGTGGTACGGCCGGCCCACAGCACGTCGGCGGCGTCGAGCAGGACGGCCAGCGGTCCGGTGACGTCGGGGCGACCCAGCCGGCGCGACGCAACGGCCCGGGGCTGCGCGTCCGTAGACAGCACCTCGTCGATGGCGGCCTGCTCGAAGCGGTCCAGCAAGTCGCCGACGGGTTCGTCCATCAGGGTGATCCCGGCCACCGCCGAGGTACCCGGGATGATGCACACCTGGTCGGCCTCGTAGCGGGCATCGTGCGCCTGCCACAGCGAGTCACTGCGCCACCAGCGCCGCACGTCCTTGTCGATGACCGGCACGAAGTTGACCGGCTTGCCCAGCGTCTTGCACAGCGTGACGAAGAACGGCACGTCGGCCGGGTGCAGCTGCACGGTTTCGGCGTCCGGGTACTGCGCAAGCAGGGTGGCGATGGCCTCGTCGGGGGTTTCCAGCAGCGCCTCGTCATCGAACAGCGTCTCGATCGGCCCGGAATCCGTTGCATTCAACCGCGCTTCGGCCCGCTGCAGCATTTGCTGGAACCGCTCGCGCCAGGTGTCGGCCAGCCAGGGGCTGCCCGGCGCGGCGGTATCGGCGGTCGAGTTGCCCTCACCGATGGTCAGCTCGACGTAGCGCCGCAGCCACTGCAGGTAGGTCATCTCCTCGATGTCGCCGAAGTACGGCTTGGCGGTGCCGGCCATCGCCGCGATGATCTCGTCGCGGCGCTCGGCGACCGCCTCGGCGTCACCGGCGACCTCGTCGAGCAGTCGGCCGCAACGCGAGGCACTGTTGTCGATCTCGTGGATGTCCGCGCCGAGCTGACTGCGGCTGGAAGCCATGCCGCCCTGGGCTTTTCCGGCGCTGATCCACTGGTCGGTGCCTTGCGTTTCGACCAGCATCCGCTTGACCGACGGCGACGTGGTCGATTCCAGGGTCGCCATCGCCGCGGTGCCGACCAGAATGCCGTCGATCGGCATCAGCGGGAAGCCGTAGGCCTGCGCCCAGCGTCCGGACAGGTACTCGGCCGCCCGCTCGGGGGTGCCGATGCCGCCGCCCACGCAGACGGTGATGTTGGGACGCGACCGCAATTCCGAATAGGTCGCCAGCAGCAAGTCGTCGAGGTCTTCCCACGAATGGTGACCGCCGGCGCGCCCACCCTCGACGTGCATGATCACCGGCTTGGTGGGCACCTCGGTCGCGATGCGGATGACCGAACGGATCTGCTCGACCGTGCCGGGCTTGAACACGACGTGGCTGATGCCGACCTCGTTGAGCTCCTCGATCAGCTCGACGGCATCCTCGAGATCCGGGATGCCGGCGCTGACGACGAGGCCGTCGATTGCCGCGCCGGACTGGCGGGCCTTCTGCACCAGCCGCTTGCCACCGACCTGCAGCTTCCACAGGTACGGGTCCAGGAACAGCGCGTTGAACTGGTAAGTGCGCCCCGGCTCGAGCAGGCCGGACAGCTCCTCGACGCGGCCGGCGAAGACTTCTTCGGTGACCTGACCGCCGCCGGCCAGCTCGGCCCAGTGCCCGGCGTTGGCCGCGGCGGCGACGATCTTGGCGTCGACGGTGGTCGGGGTCATGCCCGCGAGCAGGATCGGCGACCGCCCGGTCAGCCGGGTGAACTTCGTCGACAGCTTGACCCTGCCGTCGGGCAGGCGAACCACGGTCGGGGCGTAGGTCGACCAGGCCCGGGCCACCTCGGGACCGGCCCCGACGGTGAACAGGTTGCGCTGACCGCCGCGGGTGGCCGCGGGCACGATGCCGACAGCGAGGCCGCGGATCACCGGCGCGGTCAGCCGGGTCAGGATGTCCCCGGGACCCAGATCCAGAATCCACCGGGCTCCGGCGTCGTGCACGCGGGTGATCTCTTCGACCCAGTCGACGCCGTTGACCAGGATCGCCTCGGTCAGCTTGCGGGCCAGCGCGACATCGAGGCCGGCCTTCTCAGCCCAGGTTCCGACGATGTCGATGCCGTCGGCAAGCCGCGGCGTGTGGAAGCCCACCTCGACCTGTACCGGATCGAAGACCGGGGCGAAGACGTCGCCGCCGCGGATCTTGTTCTTGCGGTCGGCCTCTTCCTTCTCGGAGATCTGCCGGCAATACAGCTCGAAGCGCGAGAGTTGCTCGGGGGTGCCCGTGATCACGACCGACCGGCGGCCGTTGCGGATGGACAGCACCGGAGGCAGCACGGTGCGGACATCCTGCGCGAACTCGTCGAGCAGGCGGCGGATGCGATCGGGGTCGGCGTTGGTGACCGACACCATCGGCGGGCGGTCGCCCAGCACCGAGATTCCGCGCCGTCGGGCGACCAGCGTGCCGGCCGCACCGATCAGCTGGGCCATCGCCAGCAGCTCGACGTCATGGGTGCCGCCGGCGTTGAACGCCTCGACCGCGAGCACGCCCTGCGAATGCCCGACCACGGCCACCGGCGGCGTCGCGCTCCAGTCCATGCCCTGGCGCGCCAGGGCGCGCACGGCGGCGATCTGCGTGAGCAGCACGCCGGGTATCGACACCGCGGCCGACGTCAGGTGCTTTTGCGAGGGGACCGGGTCCTCGGCCGCCAGCGCGCGCACCCAACCCAGCGGCTGGAAGCCGATCGGACGGACCACGACGAGCTCTTTCGCCACCGGCTCGAGCAGCAGCTCCACCTCACCGACCAGCGTGGCCAGTTCGGATTCGATCCCTGCCGACGACACCAGTTCTTCCAGGGTCTCCAGCCAGGCGCTGCCCTGGCCGCCAAATGCGACGGCATAGGGCTCGCCGGCCGTCAGACGGTCGACCAGAGCATGGGTCCTGTGGGGGCTGTTCTCGTCGCGGTCGGCGGACACCCGGTCGTGCTCGTGGATCGTCACCTTCTGTATCTCCCTGTATGCGTCTTTACGTATCGGTTCGTTCGACCGGTCACCATCCGAGGGCGGGACCTATCGGTTTCAGTCGATTCCGCGTCGAATCACAGCCGGGAAACGGCTGGCCGGTGTGTTGTCGGCGGACCGCCCACGTGGAAGCGCGGTGCGGCGGACTGCATCGGCTGTACTAAGCGTGTCATAGGGATCAACGCGCCTTTTGCGTGCTGATCGGTTACTGATGAGTTCTACGCGCGGGTAACCGTGTCGTGGGTAACACTGGCCGCAACCGGCGGTGCGGGCGTTGCGAACAAACTTCCTGCATGCAGGTGGTTACGGTCGAGTAGCTATAACTGCGCAGATCAAGGCAGTATTGTTACGTAATCGTTATATTAAAAAAATCGGCTGCCGCGCAACCGCCGACGCCACGTCGGCAGCATCATTCGGAGGTCGCCCGCGCCCGCGGCATGGCGACATGAGCGAACAAGTGTTTGCTGGAGTTTCGCCGTCGGCGAATTAGACCCACTGCCCGAATTGGGGTTTGAGGATTTCGTTGATGTCCACCCCGACCCCGCCGACGCTGCGTTTGTCGATCTCGACCTGATGCAGGCTCGCGGCCGGATGGGCGAAGCCCTTGGGCGAGCCCCAGTTGTGCTGCCAGAAGTACGAGCCCAGGCCGTCGTGCAGCGCCCAGTCGATGGTCTTCGAATTCGCGTAGACGCCCGTGCGCTGATGTCCGATCACCGACTCCCAGGACCGTAGATACGGAGCTATCTGTTGTTTGTACTGGTCGTACGACGGGTCGTCATCGATCGACGCATAGATGGGGGCGTTCGCCGGACCACCCGCCGCGGAGTGCAACTGCAACCCACGCTGCGCATGTGTCAGGCCCGCGCCGGCTCCGCCCAGCCAGTCGGCGGTGTTGCCCTTGCCGTACTGGTAGCACGAGACGATTTTGAGGCCGTTGGTGCTCAGGTCACGCGCTTCGCTGACCTGCATCGGCTTGCCCAGCATCCAGGTGCCGCCGGGCCGACGATCGGAGACGTACCGGATCGATCCCACCGCCCCGGCGGCCCTGATCTGGCTGGCGGGGATGACCCCGGCCGCATAGTCCAACAGGGTGCCGAGAGACGCCGACGCCGGCGCGGCGCACAGCGACGCCGCCGCGACTCCCAGCCCCACCAGACCCGGGGTCGCGGCCGCGAATTTGAGCACGTCACGCCGCGAGACCGAAGACATATGGCACAGGGTACGACACAAACACCAGAAGACACACTGACCACGTCAGTCACATCTGCATCACATTGCCGCAACGTCGGAGCCGGGTCTTTGACTGCCGCCTGCCCGCAGCACAACGAACCGGAACTGCAGCATCGTCACCTCAGCTGGGCCCAGGCGCCGGCACGGTCAGCCGTGGTCGGGTGACTCGACGGCCAGCACGGCGATCAGGTCGTCGAGAAGGGTTGCCAGCGTCTCATTTTGGACCGGCGGCACCCCGGCCAGCAGCTCGATCGCGTCGCCGCGACGGCCCGCGGCCACCAACGGCACCACCCGATCCACCATCGTCTGCAGGTGGGGCGCGGCAGGTTCCATGTTCGCGACGGTGGTGGCCAGCACCTCGAGCAGCTCCCAATCCCGATACAACGCCAGCGAGCGCTCGTTGAACGCGAACCCGGTCACGGGCTTGCCCCACAGTGTGCCGCGGTAGTGATACGGACCTTCCATGTATTCGATCGGCAGTCCGTGCGCCGGGGCCGGCACCAGCGGCTCGCCGACGATGTCCAGCTGCAGCGTGGCGCAGCTGATGCGGTGGCGGTCGGGCATGTACCGGGCCGGAGCGACAGGCCGCACCAGCGGCCGCACCGCGTTCGGCCAACGAACGTAACTGTTGACGGTGACCTCGACGTCCTCGGCGCACTGCGGCGGCTGGGCGGGATCCGGATAGCTCGTGGTGATACCGGTAAACGGCTGCAGCGCGTTGCCATTCGTGCGGTCGAACTGCCGCCAGATGGTGGCGTCGACGCCGTTGTCGAAGTTGATGGTGCGCCATTCGTGCGATCTGGCCCGTGGGTCTCCCCCGGTCCCCCCGCCGCCGGCGTATTTCGGGAACCATTGCCGGTCGACGTGCCCGCCGCTTCCGGCGACCCGTTGGACGACATCGCCCCAGCGCAATGTTCCGGTCATCGCCATTCCGGTCTGGAAATACGAATACGTGTCGGGTTGGCCGAAGCAGGCGATCTTCCCGTTGTAGGTCGATGCGCCCACCGGCGTCGGTGCGCGCGTTGGTGTTACAGCCAGGTCCAGCCGCATCCGTCGACCAGAGCGGTCCTCGCCGACCAGGCTGACCCGGTAGGTGTAGGGGATTAGTTCTCCGTCGCCGTCGCGACACGTAGTCCACGACGCGGTCCCGGCGCCGCCGTGGTAGCTGATATCGAGATGGCCCTCGGCCATCGCCAGCTTGCGCCGGGCTCCCGGTTGCAGGTTGGCCGGCGGCATGTCGTAGTCCGTATAGGTGCCGTAATCGCCGTTATCCAGGTCGAACAGCGCCATGGTGTAGAAGTCTGCGACCACCGCACCACCCGGCCGGTTCTTGTTGAAGATGGCCAGAAACGCAAATGACCGATCGGCCTCGAACGCGTCCAGCCGACCGGCAATGAACCAGGTGTCCGACTCGTGACCGGGGTGTTCGCCTTCGGCGGCCGGGAACTCCAGCTGGCCGTCACCGGGCACCAACCGGAACGGATAACTACGCCACTCGGTGGTCATCTCGCGCTTCGCCTTGCTCGGGAACGTCGGCATCCTCGGCGTGCTTTTTTGCTATGTTAACATCAATAGCAAAGTTACGGTTGCATTCTCGCCCCGCCCTGAGGTAGCTGCCCGATGACGGACAACCCCGGCCACCGTTGGTATGACGAGCTTTTCATCGGGGGAAACTGGCGCAAACCCGCCAACCCGCAACAGCTCGCGGTCATTTCCCCGCACTCCGAAGAACCCATCGGCCACGCCCCCGCGGCAGGCCCCGAGGATGTCGACGCGGCCGTAGCCGCCGCGCGGCGGGCTTTCGACCACGGTCCGTGGCCGCGAATGACTCCCGGGGAGCGGATCGGCAAGCTCGAAGAACTGGCCGCGATCTATGGGCGTCACGTCGACGAGATGTCCGACCTGATCACCGCGGAGATGGGATCGCCGCGCAGTTTCAGCAGGCTGGGCCAGGCGGCGGGCGCGGCGTCGATGATCCACCTCAGCCTGACCGTCGCGCGCGACTTCGGATGGGTGGAGCGTCGCCGGGGTGTGCTCGGCGAAGCGCAGCTGCGTCGGGCTCCGGTGGGCGTGGTCGGCGCGATAGTGCCGTGGAACGTGCCGCAATGTCTGATCATGCCCAAGCTGATTCCCGCTCTGCTGGCCGGCTGCGCGGTCGTCATCAAGCCGGCACCCGAAACACCGTTGGACGCTTTGTGGTTAGCCGAAATGATCGAGCAGGTCGGTCTGCCCGAAGGCGTGGTATCGGTGTTGCCCGGCGGGCCGGACGCGGGCGAGGCGCTGGTGCGCCATCCGGGCGTGGACAAGATCGCGTTCACCGGTTCCAGTGCCACCGGGCGCCGCATCGCGGTCCTGTGCGGCGAGCAGCTCAAGCGGGTCAGCCTGGAACTCGGCGGCAAATCGGCGGCGATAGTTCTCGACGACGCGGACGTCGGCAAGACCGTGGCCGGGCTGAAGACGGCGGGCCTGATGAACAACGGGCAGGCCTGCGTTGCGCAGACCCGCATCCTGGTCGGCGAACGGCGGCACGACGAGTTCGTCGACGCGCTGGCCGAGATGATGTCGGCCCTGCGCGTCGGGGACCCCGCCGACGACGCCACCGACATCGGACCCCTTGTCGCACAACGACAACAACGTCGGGTTCAGGACTACATCCGGTCCGGGCGCCGCGAAGGCGCCAGCGTGATCGTGGGCGGCGAGGACAGCCCGGCCGAGCGGGGCTGGTACGTGCGGCCGACGCTGTTCGCCGACGCCTCCAACGACATGCGGATCGCGCGGGAGGAGATCTTCGGTCCCGTCTTGACCGTGCTGCGCTACCGCGACGAGGACGACGCGATCCGGATCGCCAACGACAGCGACTACGGGTTGGCCGGTTCGGTGTGGACCGCCGATGCCGCCCGCGGTCTGCGGATCGCCGCCGAGGTACGCACCGGCACCTATGGCATCAATATGTACATGCTCGATATCAGCACGCCGTTCGGCGGTTTCAAGCAGTCGGGCCTCGGGCGGGAGTTCGGGCCGGAGGGTCTCGACGAGTACGTCGAGCTGCAATCGGTGGTGTGCAGCGGAAAGATGCCGCCCTTACCCGGCTGAACGACGCCGGCGATCAGAAGGATTCGGGCACCTGCAGGGTCAGCTCGACCGGGCAGCACAGCGTGCCGTGCTGATTGGTCACCTGGATCTCGATGTCGACAAGGCAGCGCGGCGGGTCCACGGAGGTGTCGCGCCGTTTGGTCACCGCCCGGCCCCGACCGACCATCGTGTCGCCGGCATAAACCGGGACCGCCAGCCGCATGGAGCGGCGCACCACGCGGCTGCCCGGGCCCGCCCAGTCGGTGGCAACGCGGTCGGCGAACCCGGCGAGGTGCATGGTGTTGAGGTAAATCGTCGGGTTGCCCTGGGTTCGGGCATAGCCGGGATCGAAGTGGCCGGGAAAATAGTCCCAGGTCGCTCCGGCGTTCTCCACCACCCGCTGGTAGCTGATCTCGTCGACCACCTCGGGCAGGTCGACGGGAACGGCGATCGCGTCCCAGTGCAGACCGTCGCCAGTCATGGCGCCGCCGCAGGCGTAAACCTGAACAAAGTGTTTCGGCATGTGGCGACCACGGCCCCGTCCTGGCGCCGATAGGTCTCCAGCGTCTCGACGAAGTGACCAATCCCCAGCCGAGTCCGCTTCTCGGGCGACACCGCGACCAACTCCTCGACCACCGTGAGCAGGTCGCCTTCGACGATGGGCTGCAGAAACTCAACATCGTTGGCCGCGTTGATGAATGTGGTGCCCGGCAACGGCACCCGCAGCACCACCGATGCCGCCGGCCGCCTGGCACGTCCTGGTCGGGACGGCTCCCACGGCGGAGGTATCAGCCATCCCATCAACGCGGCCGGCGGGGCCAGCAGACCTCCCCACTTCCGCCGGGCGAACTCGGCGTCCCAATACGAGAGATTTCCGTCGTGAACCATTGCGGCGAACAATTGGATACGCGCGCCACTGACCGGTGTCCGCGCGGTTCGCGGCTCGCTCTTCGCGCCGACCATCCGCAGCGCGTCTTCGTAGCTACCGAAAACTACCTGGTAGCTGAGGTCCCGATCCACCTATCGGCGTCGCTCACATGACGAGCGGGTGCCGGCTCGGCACCGAATCCCATTCGAGTGCACGGGAAGTGAAGTACCAACCGCCGCGCTCGTAGACAAGTGCGTCCCGGTACGTCCCGGTGGCCCGAAGGGTGGTGTCGCCGTACATGGCGGCGAAAAGCACGACGACACAACGGTGGCTGGCGTGCACACCGTCGATGCGGATCTCGTGATCCAGCGTGACCAGGCGCTGCCCGTCGCCGCCGTCAAAAGCCGCGCGCAGATCCTCGAACACCTCTCCGTCACGTATGTAGCGGGCGCCCGAGTGGCGGAACGTGGCGATCCAGCGCTCACGATCGCCGTCGGAATAGGCCCGGTTGTGCCGGGCGCACAGGTCCAGGATGGCGGCACGTCCCGTCGCGGCCTGGAGCAATTGCTCTTCCTGATAAGTGATGGTCATTTTGTTCTCCAGCCTCTCTGGGGATGGCAGCCATTGGCGGAACTGATGTAACACTAAAGTAACTTACCCACGATTGCGTAACATTAACGTAACTTACCGGCTAACGGCGTGTCCCCGATTTTCACGATCCCACGCGGCGGCACTTACGCCCCTGGCGCGCAACAGGTCTTTGCGTATCCGACCGATGCCGTTCTTCGGGAGTTCATCGACCGCCTCGACGAATCGAGGCACCCAAAAATACGGCATCCGAGCGGCGCAGAAGTCAAGCAGTTCTGCGCAATCCAGGGTCGCCCCGGGGCGCAAAATCACGACCAGCAGGATGTCGTCTTCACCCAGCTCGCTGGGCACCCCGACCGCCGCGGCTTCGGCCACCGCAGGATGGCGCATGACGACGGACTCCACTTCGACCGAGGAGACGTTTTCGCCGCGCCTGCGCAACGAATCCTTGATGCGATCCACATACGTCAGGTTCTGGTACCCCCTTTCGTCGGTGTCGAGTCGGCCGAGGTCGCCGGTGCGAAACCAGTCCTGATGCGGATCGACCCGCGGACCCTGGCTTATGTAGCCCTCGCTCATCACGTGCGGGTACCTGGGTCGACACGCGATCTCTCCGACGGTGCCGGCGGGCAGGGGATCGCCGCGTTCGTCGACGATGCGCACCTCGAAGTTGGGGTTGGGTCGTCCAGAGGTCCCCGGAACCCCCTCGTCGGCCACGCCTTTGACCGCGATCGGAAATGCCTCGGTCATCCCGTACATCGTGACGATCCGGCAGTCGTAACGCTTTTCGATGTCGCGGTAAGAGCTCGCGTCGATCGGTGCGGCGGAGATGAACCGAAGCGGCAAGCGTGCGTCACGCGGATCGGCCGGCAGATTCTGCAGCATCGACACCATCGCGCCGGCACCGGCGAAGCCGATGGCGCCGCAGGTACGGATGTCATCCCACACCTGGGTGGGGTGGAAGGCCTTCGCCAACACGGTCGTTGCGCCGACCAGCATGGGGGCCAGCACGCTGGGCGCCGCGCTCAGGTGAAACAACGGCATTGCCGTCCACAGCACCTCCCCGGGACGGAATTCCCAGGCCGACGCGACGGTCGCCGCCACCGTGAACAGGTAGTGCCATGTCGTGGCAACCGCTTTCGACGGCCCGGTGGTGCCCGACGTGTAGAACAGCGCTCCCACGTCCGCCGCCCCGCCCTGGCCGTCCGCCGGTGGGCAGTCACCGCCGAGATTCAACGCACTGGTAAGCGAATCGTCTTGCATCACAATGTCGGTCAGCGTCTCCAGCGCGTCGGCGACCTCGTCGACGCGCGGGCGCCGGTCGGCGTCGGTGACGATCACCTTGGCCCGGGCCAACCGAAGGGTGTGGAGCAGGAATTCACCCTTGTTCGCGGCATTCACCGCGGCGCTCACCGCGCCGATGCGCGCCGCGCCCAGCCAGAAGTAGACCCATTCCGGGCAGGTGGCGGTGAACAGCGCCACGCAGTCGCCGCGGCCGACACCCAGGTCGGCCAGCATCGTTGCCGCCGCGGCCGACCGCCGCCGCATCTGCTCGAAGGTCACGTCGACACCGGCGATCGACATCATCACCAGGTCGGGATGTTGCGCGGCCCGGCGATCCAGCACAGCCGGCACGGTGAACCTGTCGACGCCGAAATCGGTGGGCCCCAACGGCAGGCTCCGATCGGGACACATCGGGGTTTCCGATCAGACTTTCGAGGCCGCCGGATCGGGCTCCCCGCCGGGGGTGTAGCCGAAATCGGAGGGCGAGGGCTGCGTGCCCGGGTAGAAACGGTGTGCCCAGCGGCGCAGCGCGGCGTAGTCGTGCGCCTCTTCGGGAGCCAGGTTGGGCTTCTCCAGGTATTTCATGTTCTCCCAGGTGAAGAAGTCCTGTTTGATGACCTCTTGCTGCAGCGCCAGAAATCTGGCGGCGCGGCCGCTGGGCACGTCGCCGGTGTCGCCGGGCTCGCGGATGGACGCCTGTGTGTAGAAGTAGTCGGTGTAGTCCTCGTCGACCGGCGTCTGCCCGGTGACCTGGACGGTGGCCACCAGCTCGCTCGGGAAGCGGACGACCCCCAGTCCCAGCGAGTAGTTGTCGTAGATGATCTTTGCGTCGACGGGCCCGTTCGGAGTCAAC
>DASSGQ010000162.1:0-2034 GCA_035693385.1 Mycobacterium sp. | reverse complement strand
TGGCTCATCGGCATGAAGTTGAGCGTGATCGACGGGTCGGTGCTCTCGAAGGCGGCGTCGGACTTGCGCCAGAATTTGATCGCGCGGCGCTCGGTGTTCATCGCGCCCTTGGGCGCGCCCGTGCTGCCGGAGGTGTAGATCAGTAGCGAAAGGTCGTCCACGGAGCCGCCAGGTGCGTCACCCGAAACGGCGTGTCCGCTGGCGTTGCCGCGCGCGATCACGTCGGCCAGCGTCTCGACCGTCACCGCGCAGTCGGAAAGGCGAGCCCGGGCGGCCGCCACGGCGTCGCGGTGGTCGTCGACCTCGGGGCGGTCGTCGAACACCACCAGCCGGCCGGGCGCGTGGCCCGACAGGATCAATTCGACGGCGTCGGGCAGGCTGTCGACGCTGCTGGCGATCAGCGTGGGCTCGGTCTCGGTGACGATGGGCAGCAGTTGCGCGATTGCCGCGCTGGTCTGCAATGGAACGGACACCGCGCCCAGCTGGGCCAGCGCGATGTCGACGGTGGTGTAGTCGACGCTGGTGAACCCGAGCACGCAGACCCGGTCGCCGGGCCGGACGTCGGCCTGCAACGCGCTCGCGAACGCGTTGACGCGTTCGGCCAGCTCGCCATACGTGACGGTCTCGAACCGCGGCAGCAACTCCATGCCGGTGCGACCGCTCGCGTCGGTGACGAATCGCACCGCGCGCTGGCCCAGCGCCGGCCGGTCGGCGTAACCGGTCATGACGGTCTTGATGACCTGCGCCAGCCCCATGCCCGGCTGCGCCAGCGCCCTGGCGATTTCGTTGCTGGGTTTGGCGGCGGCGAACTGCTCGTCGTTGGTGTAGAGATCGTCGATGCGGCGGGCGAGCCGCTCTTCCCGAGTCGACATAACAGTCCCCTTTTATGACCCTGAGTGTGACGTGAGCTGCGCTTTAACACCTAAAACGTTAGCTAAAGTAACGATATTACTCAATGGTCCGCGCACGGCCGCAGGTGTGAGATCGCCCACGCCCACGACGCAAAGAAGATCGCCGGCCCGCGCGGGCCGGCGATCGAGGGTGGCAGTGTCAGAGCAATCCGAGCAATTGCAGGTCGGTGATGTACTTGACGATGATCGGCGCCGAGACATGCGGAATGTCTTTGTCCGGGCCGACTTTCGCCTCCTGCACCGCCGCACGGAACCGGTCGGTCGGGGCCAGCGATCCGCGGAGCGGCTTCTCCGGCTTCTGGTAGTTGTGCAACAGCGGCAGCAGCGAGTACTGGCGCTGCCGTTCCGGCAGGGCCCGCATCGCCCCTTCGAACCGCTGCAACCATTCGCCGTAGTCGTCGATCCGCTGGATCGGGCAGTCAGCCCCGTTATCTGGGTCGATCAGCCAGTCGACGTACTGGTCGAGGCCGATGCCGTCGTCGTACGGGTTCATCACGTGGTAGGTCTGGAAGCTTTGCACGTTCTGCGCCCCCAGGGTGGCTATCGCCGCGGCGATGAACTCGACGGGCAGCCCGTCGTAGTGGGCGCGTTGCCGGTTGCCTTCGTCGTCCAGCTCGTAGAACGAACCCGGCGCGATGCCGGTGGCGGCCAGGCTGAGCATCAGCCGGGTGAACATGTCCGGCAGGTTGAGCTGTCCCGCATATGTGGTGTCGGCCAGGATCATGTCGCAGCGGAACACCGCGACCGGCAGGCCGCACAGGTCGTGGGCCTCGCGCAGCAGCACCTCGCCCGCCCACTTGCTGTTGCCGTAGCCGTTGGCGTAGGAGTCGTTGATCGCCCGCGTCGCGCTGATCTTCCGGATGTCGGCGTCCTCGACGAACTTCGACGGCTCGATCTGGTCGCCCACCCCGATCGTGGACACGTAGGTGTACGGCTTCTGCTTGCTGGTCAGTGCGATCCGCAGCAGTTCGGCGGTGCCCACGGCGTTGGGGCCGAACAGCTCGCTGTAGGGCAGGACGTGGTTGACCAGGGCGGCGGGGTCGACGATCAGGTCGACGGTGTCGGCCAGCCGTTGCCAGGTCTGCTGGTCCAGGCCGAGGTTGGCCTCGCCCTTGTCGCCGGC
>DASSGQ010000161.1:0-4708 GCA_035693385.1 Mycobacterium sp. | reverse complement strand
GCCCGCGAAATCCGCGGAATCGCCTCCACCGCAAACCCCTGCACCCCCGCCGCCCTAAGCGCACCGATCGAATTCTCCGCATTACGCGGCGCCAAAAAACCGATCAACGTCTGCCCCCGCCGCAACCTCCCCACCTCATCTAGGGTCGGCGGCGCCACCTTCACCACCACATCGGCCGCCCACGCATCCCCAATACTGGCGCCGGCCGCCGTGTAGAGCTCGTCGGGCAGTAGCGCCCCCACACCCGCACCGGACTCGACCACAACCGACAGGCCGGTGTTGACCAGCGACGCGACCGCCTTCGGCACCAGCGCCACCCGGCGCTCGTCGGCCCCGGACTCGGCCACCACCCCCACCACCGTCTTCGCATCTGTCATGACGCGTACATCTACTTTCTTTCCTTAAGTTGAGGCACTGCTACTAGTTCCAATCGGAGTGCCCGGCGGGTATCGTGGCCGGGCGCGCTCAGACACCCTAACCTGATTGCCAAGCTCTGCCCTGCGAGCGGGTCCCGACATCGACCTCGACTCCCGGTGCGCTGGCCCAGTTCAGCACCGCGCACGACCACCATGGCATGCCCTTCGCCGGCGTTGAGTCACCAATTTTGGTGAGCGGCCAGCCTGACTGCCCGGCTCTCCCCCTCGCCGAATCGCGGCTGCGAGGTACTCCCACGTCAGCCAGCCGCTACCAGAGCGGGATATCTCGGCCGTGTTCAGAGGACGGGCGGGGCCCGAAATAGCGGCGCTCGGACTCGTCGATCGCCACGTCGTTGATGCTGGCTTCCCGGCGCGCCATCAACCCCGACGGGCTGAATTCCCACAGTTCGTTGCCGTAGCTGCGGTACCACTGGCCGGTGTGATCGCGGCACTCGTACTGAAACCGCACGGCGATGCGGTTGTCGTGAAAGTCCCACAAGCTCTTGCGTAGCGCATAGTCGAGTTCGCGCTCCCATTTGCGGGTCAGAAACGCCACGATCTCGGCCCGACCGACGACGTACTCGTCGCGGTTTCGCCATTGTGAATCGGGCGTATAAGCCAGGCTGACGTGTTCGGGATCGCGGGTGTTCCAGGCATCTTCGGCGGCCTGGACTTTTTGGATCGCCGTTTCGTAGGTGAATGGAGGAAATGGCGGGCGGCTCTCGGTCATGCACCCCATCCTGCGCGCCGCCGCCCTCAACCCCCGCGAGCTGGGGGTACCTCCCGCGTGCGGGGGAACGCAGAATCGCACCGATACACGCGGATTCACGCGATTCTGCGTCTGCTCGCGGAGGCATATGACGCGTGTCCTATCGTGGCGGATATGGACTTCGCGATGTCGGCCAAAGCGAGCGACTACCACAAGCGGCTGTCCGACTTCATGACGGACTACGTCTTTCCAGCCGAGAACGATTACGACAAATACCGCCACGACGCCGGCCCGAATGACCACACCGTTCCGCCGATTATCGAGGAACTGAAAACCAAGGCCAAGGCGGCCGGCCTGTGGAACCTGTTCCTGCCGGCCGAGTCGGGCCTGACCAACTTGGACTACGCCCCGCTGGCCGAGCTGACCGGCTGGAGCCTCGAAATCGCACCCGAGGCGCTCAACTGCGCGGCCCCCGACACCGGGAACATGGAGACCCTGCACCTGTTCGCCAGCAACGAGCAGCGCAAGCAGTGGCTGGAGCCGTTGCTGAACGGCGAGATCCGCAGCGCCTTCTCGATGACCGAGCCGGCGGTCGCCAGCAGCGACGCCCGCAACATCGCGACCTCTATCGTGCGCGACGGCGCCGACTATGTGATCAACGGCCGCAAGTGGTGGACGTCCGGGGCGGCGGACCCGCGCTGCAAGATCCTCATCGTGATGGGTCGCACCAACCCCGACGCGGCCAGCCACCAGCAGCAGTCGATGGTTCTGGTGCCCATCGACACACCGGGTGTGACGGTTGTCCGCTCGACGACGGTTTTCGGCTACCAAGACCAGCCCGGGCACTGCGAGATCGTGTACGACAACGTCCGGGTGCCGGCCACCAACCTGCTCGGCCAGGAAGGCGGCGGCTTCGCGATCGCGCAGGCGCGGCTCGGCCCGGGTCGCATCCACCACTGCATGCGGGCACTCGGCGGAGCCGAACGTGCGTTGGCCCTCATGGTGGACCGGGCACGCAACCGGATCGCATTCGGCCGTCCGCTGGCCGACCAAGGCCTGGTCCAGCAGTCAATTGCCAAGTCCCGCAACGAAATCGACCAAGCCAGGCTGCTCTGCGAGAAGGCGGCCTGGACAATCGACCGGCATGGCAACAGGGCCGCGCATCTGCTCGTGTCGCAGATCAAGGCGGTGGCGCCGCAGGTGGCCTGTGACACCATCGACCGCGCCATCCAGGTGCATGGCGCGGCAGGCGTCAGCGAGGACACCGCGCTGGCCCGCCTGTACGCCTGGCACCGCGCGATGCGGATCTTCGACGGCCCCGACGAGGTGCACATGCGGACGATCGCGCGCACCGAGATTGGCCGTGAGCAGTCCGCGTTCGCCGCGGCGGTCACCCCGCATGGCTGAGGCCACCCTCCGGAATCTGCCGGGCGCCTGGAACTTCCGTGACGTCGCCGACAGTGCAACCGCCCTGCGGCCCGGGCTGCTGTTCCGGTCCAGCGAGCTGAGCCGCCTCGACGACGACGGCCGGGCCACCCTGCGCCGGCTGGGGATCACCGACGTGGCCGACCTGCGCGCATCCCGGGAGGTTGCCCGGCGAGGTCCGGGGCTGGTTCCCGACGGCGTCGAGATCCACCTGCTGCCGTTCCCCGATCTGGCCGACCAGGAAGACCCGGACGACGCGGCGCCGCACGAACACGCGTTTCAGCGGATGCTGACGGGCGAATCCGATCAGTCCGACCGGTCCGACGAGTCCATCAACGTGGCCGCCGCACGCTTCATGACCGACGAATACCGGCAATTCCCAACACGTAACGGAGCGCAGCACGCGCTGCGATCCGTCATCACGCTGTTGGGCGCCGGGCGTCCGGTGCTCACCCACTGCTTCGCGGGCAAGGATCGCACCGGATTCGTCATAGCGACCGTGCTTGAGGTGCTCGGCGTCGATCGCGACACCATCGTCGCCGACTTCTTGCGCAGCAATGCCGCCGTACCGGAGCTTCGGGCCCGGATCCAGGAGATGATCCAGCAGCGTCCGGACACCGAACTGACTCCGGAAGTGGAGACCTTTACCGAAGCCCGGCTGTCCGACGGTGTCCTCGGCGTGCGCGCGGAGTACCTGGCCGCCGCGCGCCAAACGATTGACGACGAGTTCGGGTCGCTGGCCGGCTATCTGAGCGCCGCCGGTATCACCGCGGCCGACCTCGATCGGCTGCGGGCCGCGCTACTCGCCTGAACCGACTGCCGTAGAGCCCTTTTCACGCAGTAGAGGCGAACGACTGGTTGCCCCTCCACCAATGCCGACCGCACTGCTGACATCGCTTGGTGAGAAATCCCGCACAGGCTTGCGATATGGCTCTACGCTCACTACGGCTGACTTCTCGGTGGCCCGGGCTCGCCGGGCCTTCGGTTTGGCCGAGAGAAGTTCCGTCGTCGCGAAGGGGGACCGATGACATATCTGATTACCGAGCCGCAGGTCTTAGCGGCGGCCGCCGCGGACGTCGAGCAGATTGGTTCGGCGATCAGCGCGGCCAACGCGGCGGCGGCGGGGCCGACGGCCGCCCTGGTGGCCCCCGCCGGCGACGAGGTGTCGGCGGCCATCACGCAGCTATTCGGCGCATACAGCCAGGACTACCAGGCGGTGGTCGCGAAAGCCGCTGTATTCCACGGGCAATTCACCCAGGCGTTGTCCGCCGCCGGAGGTGCCTACGCGGCAGCCGAGGCTGCGGCGTTGCAAGCGCTTGGCGCATTCGAGGCGTCGCCGATGGCGTCCACGTCGGCGAACCCCGCCGCGACCGTTGCCATCGTCATCGGCGGCAGCGGAAACCCGATACCGGGCCAGCCTTACATCGACGGGGTCCTCAGGTGGGCCACCCAAGGTGGGTTTACCTGGAACTCCGTGCAAGCCCTTTTCACTCCGGAAGGCCTGTACCCGCTCACCGGGACCAAATCCCTGCCCCTGGACATGTCGGTGAGCCAGGGCGTGCAGATTCTCGACGGCGCGATCAAACAGCAAATCGCCGCCGGCAATAGCGTTCTCGTGCAGGGCTACTCACAGAGCTCCATCATCGCGTCGCTGGAGATGCAGAATCTGTTGGCCAGCCCGAACCCGCCGACGGGGACGCAACTCTCCTTCAACCTGCTGGGCGATCCGATGAACCCCAACGGTGGACTCCTGGCGCGGTTCGCCGGCCTGACGTTCCCGAGTGTGGGTCTGGACTTCTACGGCGCAACGCCGGCCAACACGCCGTGGACTACAAATATCTACTCGCTCGAATACGACGGTTTCGCCGACTTCCCGCGGTACCCGATCGATATCTTCGCGGACCTCAACGCCGTTGCGGGCATCGCCTTCGTGCATCCCACCTATACGCATATCGATCCAGCGACGCTGCCATCCGGCGACATCGTCAAATTGCCCGTGTCACCGTCGTACACCGGCCCGCTTGCCAATACCACCTACTGGATGGTGCTCACCCCGGATCTGCCGCTGCTGGATCCGCTGCGTGCCATACCCGTGGTGGGCAATCCGCTGGCGGACCTGCTGCAGCCGGACTTGACTTATCTGGTCAACTGGGGTTAC
>DASSGQ010000160.1:0-4447 GCA_035693385.1 Mycobacterium sp. | reverse complement strand
GCAGTTTGTCCAGCCGCGCCGGACCGATGCCGTCGACATCGGCGAGCTGGTCGACGCTGGTGTATTTGCCGTTAGCCTGCCGCCACGCCACGATCGCGGCGGCGGTGACCGGTCCGACCCCGGGCAGGGCGTCCAGCTGCTCCACGGTTGCGGTGTTGATGTTGAGCACCTCACCGGCCTTCGGCTTCACCGTCCGTGAAGCGGGCCCAGGTGCTCCGGATCCCGGTGCCCCGGATGCCGGTGCCGAACCGGAGGCCACCGAACTGCCCAGCGCCGTCGGCTGCCCCGAGACGGGAGCAAGCCCGACCACGATCTGCTCGCCGTCGCCGACCGGCCGGGCCATGTTCAATCCGATGGTGTCGGCGCCGTTCACCGGGCCACCGGCCGCCTGCAGCGCGTCGGCGATGCGCGCGCCGGGCGCCAGGGTGACCAGTCCGGGAGTGTGCACCAGGCCAACCACGCTGACCACCACCGGTCGGTCGGGACCGGCCGGCTCGCCGGCGGTCGGGCTCGCCGACGACCTGGGGCTCGCCGTGGACGCCTTCTCCACCGGCGGGAGCTTGGCAGACATCACCGGCGCGGACCGGTCACGCACCAAGGCGAATACCGTGACCAGCACCGCGAGGGCAGCCACGATCGCCAACGCGATCGCGCCGGCACGGCCCGGGTCGGCGCGCATCCGGGCCATCCACCCCCGACTTTGGGCCGCATCGGGAAGCCACCGCGGCAACAGCGAGTTCTGGTCCTGATCCGTCTCGCCCTGGTCTGAGTCGAACTCTGCGCTGTCGGAGTCGGCGTGCGAATCCGGCTCGGCAGCGAGTCGTCGATGTAGTCGCTCGGCGGGAAGTTCAGTTCGCATGCGCCGACCGTAAGTGCGCCGACCGCCACAATCGGGCCGGGCGGGGCGTCGCGATGCCCGCCTGTGGATTAAGCCGAGGCTGTGCACAAGCCCTTCACGGGATGGGTCACTATGGAAGCCGGAGCAAACGACCGGACCCCATTCGCGGCAGGTCGCCACGCCCGCCCTCAGAGCACGGGAGGATGTCATGCAGCTGGCGCTCACACCCGAGGAAGCCGCGTTCCGCGACGAGCTTCGCGCCTTCTACACCACCGAGATCCCCGAAGAGCTCCGCGAGCAGGTGCGGCACGGATTGCCGGTGACAAAAGAACAGATCGTCACCAGTCACAAGATCCTGAACGATCACGGGCTCGCGGTGCCGAACTGGCCGGTCGAATGGGGCGGCAAAGACTGGACGCCGACCCAATACCAGATTTGGACCGACGAAATGCAATTGGCGTGCGTCCCGGAGCCGCTGAATTTCAACGTCAAGATGGTCGGGCCGGTGATCGCCGAATTCGGGTCCCAGGAGATCAAGCAGCGCTTCCTGCCGCCGACGGCCAGCATCGACATCTGGTGGTGCCAGGGGTTCTCCGAGCCGGAGGCCGGCTCCGACCTCGCCTCCTTGCGCACCACCGCGGTGCGGGACGGCGACAGCTACGTCGTCAACGGGCAGAAGACGTGGACGACGCTGGGCCAGTATGCGGACTGGATCTTCTGCCTGGTGCGCACCGACCCGCAGGCGCCCAAGCGCCAGGCCGGAATCTCGTTCTTGCTCATGGACATGGCGACGCCGGGAATTACCCTGCGGCCGATCAAGACGATCGACGGCGGCCGCGAAGTCAACGAGGTGTTTTTCTCCGACGTTCGGGTACCGGCCGATCAGCTTGTGGGACAGGAGAATCAGGGCTGGACGTACGCAAAGTTCCTGTTGGGCAACGAGCGCACCGGCATCGCCGGGGTAGGTAGGACCAAGGTGCGCCTCGCCGAGGTGAAGAAGCACGCCGCGGAAACCAGATTGCTGGACGATCCGCTGTTCGCGGCGCGTCTGGCCGAGGCCGAAAACGAGCTGCTGGCACTGGAACTCACGCAGGCCCGGGTGGTGACGGACTCCGCGGACGGCAAGCCCAACCCGGCGTCGTCGGTGCTCAAGATGCGCGGCAGTCAACTGCAGCAGGTGGCCACCGAGTTGCTCGTCGAGGTGGCCGGTCCCGACGCGCTGCCGGTCGACGGCCCGAACATTGCTTCACCGGCCTGGGCGCAGTCCAGCGCCCCGCGCTACCTGAACTACCGCAAGACATCCATCTACGGCGGCAGCAACGAAGTGCAGCGCAACATCATCGCGTCGACCATTCTCGGATTGTGAGGCGGCCATGGACTTCAAGTTGACCGACGAACAGGTTCTGCTCCGCGACACCACCCGCGACCTGCTGTCGCGCGCCTATGACCCGGAGAGCCGCAACAAGGTCATCGAGACCGATCTCGGCTGGAGTCGAGACGTCTGGAGCCGGCTCGCCGACACCGGGATCCTGAGCCTCGGATTCGAGCCCGACGAGGCCGGCCAGATCGAGATCATGGTGGTACTCAACGAGATCGGGAAGCGGTTGGCGCCCGAGCCCGTCGTGCACGCCGCCCTGGTGCCCGGTGCGCTGATCGCCGAGAGTGGGAGCGACGCGCAACGGCAACTGCTGGATGAGGTCGCGTCCGGTCAACGGTTGCTCGCGTTCGCGCACGTCGAAACGGGCCACCGGAAACCGACCGCGGCCGTAGCCACTCGGGCTGTGCGGCAGGGAGATTCGTGGACGCTCAGCGGGACGAAGAACCCGGTGCTTGCCGGTGACTGCGCGGACACCCTGGTGGTCAGCGCCGCGTTGCCGGACGGCGGCACCGGATTGTTCCTGGTCGAGGGTGAGGCCGTGACCAGGTACCCGTATCCGACGTTCGACGGTCAGCGCGGCGCGCAGATCCAACTGGACTCCGCTCCCGCCGAGCCTCTCGGGACCGCGTCGGATGCCCACGACGCCTCCCCCGTCATCCGCGCCGCCATCATCCGCATCCAGTCGGCGTTGTGCGCCGAAGCCGTCGGCGCGATGGAGGAAGCGCTGCGACTGACCACCGACTACCTGAAGACCCGCAAGCAATTCGGCGTCACGCTCAACAAATTCCAGGCGCTCACCCAACGGGCCGCCGACATGTACGTGTCGCTGGAGCTGGCCCGCAGCATGAGCCTCTACGCCGCGATGTCGATCGCCGACGGCAACCTCGACCCGGTCATCGCGTCGCGGGCCAAGCTGCAGATCGGTCGGTCGGGCCGGCATATCGCCGAGGAGTCGATCCAGCTGCACGGCGGCATCGGCATGACTGCGGAGTACCCGGTCGGCCACTACGCCGCCCGGCTCACCGCGATCGAGCAGACGTTGGGCTCCTCGCAGGACCACTTGCAGATCCTGATCGATCACATCGCCGAATACGACATGGCCAGGCTGTAACACATGGCCGAGCTCTCTGACAAAGTCATCGAGTTCCTGTCGACAGGCACCCGCACCGGAATGCTCGGCTATATTGCCGCCGACGGCCGGCCGCTGGTGGCGCCGGTGTGGTTCGTGGTCGACGACGGTCAGCTGGTGTTCAACACCGGCCGAGACACGTCGAAAGGCCGTGCTCTGAAACGTGATTCGCGAGTGGTGATATGCGTGGACGACCCCCACCCGCCGTATTCGTTCGTGCAGGTGCAGGGTGTGGCCACGATGACCGACGATCCGCAGGATGTGCTGCACATCACCACCAGGACCGGCGCGCGCTACATGGGCGCTGACCGCGCCGACGAATTCGGCCGCCGCAACGCCGTTCCCGGCGAACTGGTGGTGCGCGTGCGCCCGACCAAGGTCATCGCCGGATTCGACATCAGCGACTGATGGTCCAACCCGCGCCCTTCGTCAGAGGAGCCCCGATGAGTACAACCGGCACCGGCCGTCCCCTGCGGGTGATCCAGTGGACGACCGGGAACATAGGACGGCGTTCGCTGCACGCCATCATCGGCAGACCCGACATGGAATTGGTCGGGGTGTACGCGCACGGGGCCGACAAGGTGGGTGTCGACGCCGCCGAACTGGCCGGCTGGCCGGATTCCACCGGGGTGCAAGCCACCAACGACATCGATGCGCTGCTGGCCCTGAGGGCCGACGCGTGTTGTTACAACCCGTTGTGGCCCAACGTCGATGAACTCGTGCGGCTGCTGGAATCGGGCGTCAACGTGTGTTCCAGCGCGGCCTGGATCACCGGCGGCAAGCAGACGCCCGAGGACCGCAAGCTCATCGCGGACGCGTGTGAACGGGGCGGTTCGACGATCTTCGGCAGCGGGGCCCATCCCGGTATGACGAACATGGTCGGCATGGTGCTCAGCGCCTCCTGCGAGCGCGTCGACGAGATCCGGATCACCGAGTCGGTGGACTGCTCGACGTACGAATCGGCGGAAACCCAAACGGCGATGGGGTTCTCACAAGATCCCGACACGCCAGGGCTGGCCGACAACGTGCGGCGGGAAAGCGAAGTCTTCGCGGAATCGGCCGCGATGATGGCCAACGCGATCGGAGCCAAGCTGGACAGGAT